>VBKF01000101.1:542-101769 GCA_005888095.1 Deltaproteobacteria bacterium
CTCACGCTGGGTCTTCCCGAACGCGACGAACACCGGGCCCGACAACGGCGACACCTTCGTGCGGACCGTGTTCCGCCCCGCGCTCCTCCGTGCCGGCATCGACTGCGAGACCATCACGACGGAGACCCGGCGCGTGCGGGCGGGGAAGGGCTACCGGGAGATCACAAAGCGGACCCCCCACGTCGAGCACACGTTCCGCTGGAAAGACCTGCGGCACACGTTCGCGTCCTGGCTGCGGCAGAAAGGCGTCGGCCTCGACAGCATAGGTGCTCTCCTCGGCCACCGTCCTAACAGCCGGATGACGGGGCGGTACGCCCATCTGACGGCCGACATGAAGCGGACAGACGTCGAGCGGCTGTCGGGTATGGTCACCATCCACTGATGACGCCGACAAAAGTGCCAGGAGAAGTGCCAGTCTGGCACTTCCGCTCATGAGGCAGGGAGCACGAGGGTGAGCGAAGCCCGCGGAAGAGCGCGAGAATCGCGAGCGTCCCCGGCGGGATTCGAACCCACGTTACCGGCGTGAAAGGCCGGTGTCCTAGGCCAGACTAGACGACGGGGACGCAAGGGCCGCGGGGCGCGGAGTTGCCCGCCCCAGCTAGTACAGCGCCCTGGGGCAGTCAAACGCGCTGGCGGCTTGACGTCCAGGCTCCCCGCGTCGAGAACGACCCGGAATGCGGGTCCTGTTCGTCAACGCGAACCGCAGCGCCGCCTACGGTGGCGTCGAGCGCTGGATGATCGAGGCCGCATGCGGCCTCGCCGGACGCGGCCACGTCTGCACGCTGCTCGGGCGGCCCGGGACGGCGTGGCTCCGCGCGGCCCGGAGCCGCGGCGTGCCCGCTCGTGAAGGCATCCGCGGCGCCTGGATCCAGCGCGTGTTCCGGGTCCGCGCCGCGATGCGCGACTTCCGGCCCGACGTCGTCGTCGCCAAGGCGAAGAAGGCGGCGCGCATGGCGGCCTTCGGGCGCTCGACGGGCGGCGGCGGGCGCGCCGTGCTGTTCTTCGGCGCGACGCACGAGCTCGAGCCGAGCCGCGCCGTCGACCGTCTCACGTGGCGCGCGCTCGACGCGGCCATCGTGGTCGCTGCCGGCGTCGCCGAGTGGTACGTCGAGCGCGGGTTCGGCCCGCCGAGCAAGCTCCACGTCCTCTGGAACGGCGTCGAGCTGTCGGCGTTCGAGCGCGCGACGACACGGGCGGCGGCGACGCGTGCGGCGCTCGGCCTCGCGCCGGACGAGCTCGCGATCGGGACGGTCGGGCGGCTCGCCTGGCAGAAGGGTCTCGGCGACCTCCTCGCGGCCGCCGAGCTCGTGCGGACGCGCGTGCCGCGCGCACGCTTCTTCGTGATCGGCGGCGGTCGCGACGCGGCACAGGTGGCGGCCGCGGCCGCGGCGCCCGGCCTGGACGGGGCGGTCACCCTCCTCGGTCAGCGTGACGACGTCCCGGACCTGCTCGCCGCCATGGACATCGTCGTGCAGAGCTCGCGGCGCGAGGGGATGGCGCAGGCGACGCTGGAGGCGATGGCCGCGGGGCGGGCGGTCGTCTCGACCGCCACCGTCGGAGCCGGGGAAGCGATCGAGGACGGTGTCAGCGGGCTCATCGTCCCCGTGCGGGACTCGAACGCCCTCGCCGACCGGCTCGTCGCCCTCGCCGTCGATCCGGCGCGCCGGCGCGCGCTCGGGGAGGCGGCGCGGCGGCGCATCGCCGAGCGCTTCACGACGGCGCACATGCTCGACCGCTGCGAGGCCATCCTCGGGGCGATCGTCGCCGCCGGGTAGAGGCGTGCTACAAGGGAGCGGCATGCTCCCCGAAGCGACAGGCGAGGCGATGCCGCGCGCCGGGGCGCGCCGCTGGCTGATCAACGGCTTTCCGGCGCTCCGGCATCGGAACTTTCGCCTGTTCGTCGCCGGCCAGGGCGTGTCGCTGATCGGGACGTGGATGCAGAGCGTGGCGCAGAGCTGGCTCGTGTACCGGCTCTCGGGCTCCCGCTTCGCCCTCGGCCTGGTTGCGTTCGCCGGCTACCTTCCGATCCTCTGCCTCGCGCCCGCCGCGGGCGTGGTGGCCGACCGCGTCGACCGCCAGCGGCTGATCATCCTCACCCAGGCGCTGGCGATGCTGCTCGCACTGGCCCTCGGCGTGCTCGTCGCGGCGAGGGCCGTGAGCGTGCCCGCCGTCGTGCTCGTCGCGGGCTGCCTCGGGGCGGTCAGCGCCTTCGACATCCCGGTGCGTCAGTCCTTCATCGTCGAGATGGTCGGAGCCGAGGACCTGCCCAACGCCATCGCGCTCAACTCGTCGATCTTCAACGCCGCACGCGTGGTCGGACCGGCGCTCGCCGGGAGCCTGGTGGCGGCGGTCGGCGAGGCGGCCTGCTTCTTCCTGAACGCCGCCAGCTATCTGGCCGTGCTCGCGGCCCTCCTCTCCATGCGTCTCGAGCGCATCCGCCGATCCGGCGAGGCGCCCGCGCACGTGCTCGCGGGCTTCCTCTCCGGCCTCGACTACGTGCGCCGCGAGCCGGCGCTTCGCAACCTGCTCGTGCTGCTCGGGGTGGTGAGCGGGCTCGGGCTTCAGTATGCGATCTTGATCCCGGTTTTCGCCAAGGAGATCTTCCATGCGGGGGCCACCGGATACGGTCTCCTGGTCACCGCTGCGGGGATCGGCTCGGTGGTCTCCGCGCTCCATCTGGCGGCGCGCCGCTATTCGCGCGCGCAGCACCGGCGGAACCTGCTGGTGGGACTCGCCATGTTCTCGATCGGCGTTCTCGGGCTGACCGCCAGCCGGCGGCTCGGGCTGGCGCTCTGGTTCCAGGCGCTCGCCGGCTACGGCGCGATCCGCTACCTCGCGACCACGAACACGCTGCTCCAGCTCCTCGTCGACGAGCGTTACCGGGGTCGGGTCATGGGCCTGCACACGGTGATGTTCCTCGGCACGGCGTCGGCGGGCAGCCTGGTGGTCGGCGCGCTCGCGCAGAAGTTCGGGGCCTCGCCCGCGGCCGCGTTCGCGGGGAGCGTGTCGCTGGCCTGCGTGTGCTGGCTCGGGACGCGGCTCAGGCGCCTCGCCGTGCGGGAGCGCCGAGCGGCTGCTTGAGCGCGAAGATGCTCTGTTGCCGGACGTAACCGCGGCGCATAACGCTTGTTCACTGGGCGCGCCGCTGGGAAGGAGATCGCCGTGCAGGGAAGTAGAGGACGTCCGTGTCTCGTATCGCTGTTGGCGATCGGACTGCTCGTCTGCACTTCGGGGCCGACCCGGGCGGCCGAGGACGTAGAGCCGCCCGCCCCGCCCGAAGCGACGGCCCCGCCCGAGGCCCCGGCGGCGGAGGAGGCACCAGCCGCCCCCGAAGCGCCAGCGCCGCCCGAGGCACCAGCGACCAGGACGACTCCGCCGCGCCTGAGCTTCTTCAACGGCGAAGTGTCGTTCTGGCGCCCGGGAGCGGAGGACTGGGCGCCGGCGCATGTGAATACGCCGCTCGCTGCGGGTGACTCGCTCTACGCCGGGCAGGGCGCGAACCTCGAGCTGCAGGCCGGGCCGCGTGCCTACGTGCGCGCGGGGGGCGAGACCGATCTCGGGCTGGAGGACGTCGAGCCGGACTTCCAGCAGCTCAAGGTCACCGCGGGTCACGTGGCGCTCGATCTCCGGAGCCTCGAGCGCGGGCATACGGTCGAGCTCGACACACCGCACCTCGCGGTCACCATCGAGCAGGCAGGCTACTACCGCGCCGACGTCGACGACGAGGCCACCACCTTCAGCAGCCGCCGCGGCGGCCGCGCGAGCGTCGTCCCGGCTGGCGGCGAAGCGCTCGACGTGGGGCCGAACGAGGAGGCGATCGTGAAGGGCACGGAGAGCCCGCAGGTCGAGCGCTACGCGGCTCCCAAGCTGGACGCATGGGACCGCTGGAACTACGAGCGCAGCGATCAACTCCTGAACCCGAAGAGCGCGCGCTATCTCCCCGAGGGCGTGTCCGGGGGCGACGACCTCGATCACTACGGCCGCTGGCACACCGAACCCGACTACGGCGCGGTCTGGGTTCCGAGCGCCGTGCCGGCCGGCTGGGTTCCGTACAGCACCGGGCGCTGGATCTGGGACCCGTTTTACGGCTGGACCTGGGTCGACGACGCGCCGTGGGGCTGGGCACCGTTCCACTACGGCCGCTGGGTGTTCGCGGGCGGCGTGTGGGGATGGGCGCCAGGGCCGATCGTCGTCGCCCCGGTCTACGCGCCCGCGCTCGTCGCGTTCTTCGGTGGCAGCGGGGTCTCGGTGTCGGTCGGTCTCGGCGTGCCCGTCGTCAGTTGGGTGGCGCTCGGCTGGGGCGAGCCGTGCATCCCGTGGTGGGGACCGCCGGCGTTCATCGGCGTGCCCTGGTGGGGAGGGTGGGGCGGCCCGCGCGTGGTCAACAACGTGATCATCCAGCGGACGACGATCATCCATGCGAACCAGGTGAACATCTTCCGCAACGCACGGCTCCACAACGCCATCGTCGGCGTCAGGCGGGACGACTTCGGACGCGGCGTCGGCAAGCACTTCCGCCTCGGACCGTCGGCGCTCCGGCACTTGAATCCGGTGCGCGGCGTACCGCCGGTGCGGCCGACGCCGGCGAGCCTCGTGCCGGGGAGGAACCACGCCCGGCGGCCGCCCGAGCACCTGCACGCGCGGCAAGTGGTGGCGACCCGCGCGCCTCGCGATCACGCCGCGCCGCTCAGGGCCGTCGGCCTGAACCCAGGGGCGGCGGCGCCGCCGCCGCGGCTGGTCGCCCCGCCTCGGGCACGTGCTCGCGCCGAGCAGGGGCCGGCGGCCGGCGGGGTGCATCCCGGCGCACGCCCGCATCCGGGCGGCGCGCCACGCGTCGGAGGGGCGGAGCGTCCCGCGCCGCCGGCGCACGGTCGGGCGACGCGGCCCGGTAGCGGCGAGGGCTCCCCACCTGCGGAACGTGAGGCGCGGCCGCCTGCCGCACGGCCACGGCGCCAGCCCGGCGAGGGCCACCGGCCGCAGCGCGAAGCCCTGCCGCCCCCAGCGCCAGGCGAGCGCACGGAGAGACGTGCCGCGCCGCCACCGGTGCCCCGCGCGGAGCGGTCGTTCCCGCGTTCAGCTCCGGCCCCCGGCGTGCGGCGGGAGCCCGTGCCGCATCCCGGGCCGGGCGGCGGCATGAGACGGGAGCCCGCGCCGCATCCGCCGGCGGTCGGCCAGCCGCCGACGGGCGCACGGCCTCGGGCCCCTCGTCGGCCGGCCGCTCCGCCCCCGGGGGCGAGCGGGCCTCGGGGGCCCGCCAATCCCCACGGGGCGCGCCGGCGTCCGCCGCGCTACGCCGGGGCCGGCTGAGCCTTCCGTCCAAGGAACCGTGCACGGCCGCGGCACCCGGGCGCGCATGCCGGCCGGGCCGCGGCCCCGTGCCCTGCATCGATGGCCAGCCAGGAGGCACGGGCCCTGCTGAAGGTCGAGGCAAGCCATGGCGGACGACTCGGTGCTCGATCCTGGCGAGGAGGAGGCGTTCGCCGAGTTCCCCGTCGACCTCGCCGCGACGTCGGCCGTCGGCTTCATCGTCGGCGGGCTCACCGCCGCTGCCGTGTACGCGTGTTATCCGCCGGTTCACGGGCGTGCGCCGATCATCGCCACGGGCGTCGGCTCGGTCGTGCTGATCGGGGCGCTCTACCTGGTCGTGGCCCGACTCGCGCGGCTCCGGGCCGCGGACTGGCTGGTCGTCGGGTACGCGGTCGCGCTGGTCGGGGTGGCCGCCTTCCTGATCGCCGTCGAAGGTGTCCAGGTACTGCGCGACCACGTCCCCTCGCACCTGGGCGTCCCGGTGGCAGGTGTCGCGTCGCGCCGGCCCGCGGCCTGACCCCTTTCTCCGCCGCCCGCGATCTGCTAGCGAGAACTGACCCGTCAGTTCTCTCCGTGAACCACACCAGCCGACAGCAGGTGAAACGCGACCGGATACTCGCCGCGGCCACTGCCGTGTTCGCGGAGCGGGACTTTCACCAGGTGCACGTGAGCGAGGTGGCCTCGCGCGCGGGCGTCGGCAAGGGCACGGTCTATCTCTATTTTCCGACCAAGGACGACCTCCATCGCGGTGCGCTCGAGGCGAGTCTCGAGCGGCTTGCGGGCGAGGTCGAGCGGGCGGCCACGGCCGACGCGCCGCCCGACGCCGTGCTCGAGGAGATGGTGCTCCGCATCCTCCGCTTCTTCTGGCGGCGGCCGCACCTCCTGACGCTCGTGCAGCGCTACGAGCAACGCTACGAGCGCGCGGCGCGCGAGCGCCGGCAGCGCGTGCGGCAGGCGATCGAGCGCGTGCTCGTGCGCCACCGCCTGGCACGCGGGGCGTTGCGGGGCCTCGCCGCGGCCTTCCTGCTCGGTCTCGCGCGCGCCGCCATCCTGGAGCACCGGGCCGAGGACCGCCCCGAGCTCTACGCCAGCTGGGTGGTCCGGGTGTATTTCCGTGGCCTCGAGCGCGCGCAGGAGCCCGCGGCGCGGCGGCGGAGGGCCGCGGGATGACGCGACGGGCCGCCGCGCTGGTCGTTGCGCTCGGCCTCGCGGCCGCCGCCTGCGGCGAGCGCTCGCGGGCCGAGCCGTCGACCGCGACCAAGCCGGAGCCGGTGACGGTCACGGTCGCGAACACGGCCGTGCGGCCCATCGAGCGCACGGTGTCGGTGGTCGGCACGCTGGCACCGACCGCGCAGGCCGAGGTGGCGAGCGACATCGAGGGACGGCTGGTCGCCATCGAGGCCGACCTCGGCGATCGCGTGCACCCCGAGCAGGTGCTGGCGCGTGTGCGCGAGGACGAGATCCGGGCGAAGCTGCGGGAGGCCGAGGCGAGCCTCGAGAAGGCCGTCGCCGACGAGGGCAGGGGCCGTCCGCTGCACGGCAACGGCGTCATCTCGGCCCAGGAGTACGAGCAGGTGCGGACGGCGCTCGAGGTGGCGCGGGCGCGGCGCGACCAGCTCCGCATCCAGCTCGAGCGCGCCGCCATCCGCTCGCCGCTCGAAGGCTCCGTCGCCGCCCGCCTCCTCGACGCGGGCTGCTACGTGAAGCCGGGGACGGTGGTCTTCCGGCTGGTGCAGGACGACCCGCTCAAGTTCCGCGGCGACGTCCCGGAGCGCGATGTCCCGGCGCTCGCCGCCG
This sequence comes from Deltaproteobacteria bacterium, assembly GCA_005888095.1. Classification (GTDB taxonomy): domain Bacteria; phylum Desulfobacterota; class Binatia; order DP-6; family DP-6; genus DP-3. The sequence goes on from VBKF01000101.1 coordinate 7,647, forward strand.
GTCAGGACGTGCGCATCACCGTCGACGCCTTCCCGGGCGAGACCTTCGTCGGCCACGTGAGCCGCGTCGGCGCGGCCTCCGATCCGGCCGTCCGCTCGCTCGCCTTCGAGGCGCTGGTGTCCAACGAGGACCACCGCCTCCGCCCGGGCTTCTTCGGCCACGGCGAGGTGGTGGTGCGGCGCGACGAGCGGGCGCTGGCCGTGCCGCGGAGCGCGCTCAGCACGTTCGCGGGCGTCACCAAGCTCTTCGTCATCGAGGACGGCGTCGCGCGCGAGCGACAGGTCGTCGTCGGCGTCGACCTCGGCGACGGCTGGGTGGAGGTGACCGAGGGGGTCGCGCGCGGCACCCAGGTGGCGACCAGCGGCCTCTCCAAGCTCGCCGACGGCACGCCGGTCGTCGTGCGGGCCGACGCCCCGCCCGGGGCCTGACGGGTCGCGCATGCGCTTCGCCGACGTCTTCATCCGCCGCCCGGTCTTCGCGACCATGCTGATCGCGTCGCTCGTGGTGCTCGGGCTCTTCTCCTACCGGAGCCTCGGCCTCGACCTCTTTCCGAACATCGACTTCCCGATCGTCACCGTCACCACGACGCTCAAGGGCGCGAGCGTCGAGGAGATGGAGACCGGGGTCACCAAGGTGATCGAGGAGGCGGTCAACACGATCGACGGCATCGACGAGCTCCGCAGCATCACCAAGGAGGGCCTGTCGGCGATCGTCATCCAGTTCGTGCTCGAGAAGTCGCGCGACACCGCGGCCCAGGACGTGCGGGACAAGGTGGCCACCGTCCTCGCCCAGCTGCCCGTCGGGACCGACCCGCCGGTCATCGACAAGTTCGACGTGGACGCCATCCCCGTCATGGGCATCGCGCTCTCCGGGCGGCGGAACCTGCGCGAGGTGACCGAGCTCGCCCGCCGGCAGGTGAAGGAGGACATCGAGACGCTCGCCGGGGTCGGGCAGGTGCTCATGCTCGGCGGCCAGGAACGCGCCATCAACATCTCCGTCGACCCGGACCGGTTGACGGCGCAGGGCCTGTCGATCGGCGAGGTGCGCGACGCGATCCAGCGGCAGAACCTCGAGCTGCCCGGCGGCCGGCTCGACCAGACGCGCCGCGAGCTGGTGGTGCGCACCATGGGCCGCGTCGAGCGGGCCGCCGATTTCGGCGACCTCATCGTGGCGCGCGGCGGCGAGCGGCCGCTGCGGGTGCGGGACATCGGCACGGCCGAGGACGGCATCGTCGAGCCGCGCACGCTCTCCCGGCTGAACGGCGAGAAGGCCGTGCAGCTCGTCGTCCGCAAGCAGTCCGGCACCAACACCGTCGAGGTGATCGACCGGGTGCACGCCGAGCTCGACCGGCTGCGTGCGGTGCTGCCGGCGGACATCGAGATGCGCGTCATCCGCGACCAGTCGCGCTTCATCAAGGCCTCGATCGAGACGGTGCGCGTGCACATGTGGCTCGGCGCGGCGCTCGTCGCGTTCACCGTGCTGCTCTTCATGCGCGACTGGCGGAGCACGGTGGTGGCGGGCATCGCCATCCCGACCTCCGTGGTCTCCACCTTCACCTTCATGCGCTACATGGGCTTCACGCTGAACAACGTTACGATGCTCGCCCTGGTGCTCGCCGTCGGCATCGTGATCGACGACGCGGTGGTCGTGCTCGAGAACATCTTCCGCCACGTGGAGGAGGAGGGGACGCCGCCGCGGCGCGCGGCCTCCGAGGCGACCGCGGAGATCGCCCTCGCGGTCATGGCGACGACGCTCTCGCTGGTCATCATTTTCCTGCCGGTGGCGTTCATGGCGGGGCGCGTGGGGCGCTTCTTCCACAGCTTCGGGCTGACGGTGGCGGTGGCGATCATGGTGTCGCTCCTCGTCTCCTTCACGCTCACCCCGTCGCTCAGCGCGCGGGTGCTCCGGCGCCGCGGCGGCCACGCCGCCGAGGGCGGCCGCCTCTATCGCCTGGCGGAGCGCGCCTACGGCCGCGTGCTCGCCTGGTCGCTCGGCCACCGCTGGGTGATCGTGCTGGTCGCCGTCGCCACCGTGCTGTCCACCGGGCCGCTCTTCCGGACGGTCGGGAAGACGTTTCTTCCGCAGGACGACCAGAGCGAGCTCGAGATATCGATCCGGACGCCAGGCGGCTTCACGCTGGCCGAGACGTCGCGCCTCTTTGCGGAAATCGAGCAGCGCGTGCGAGCGCTCCGGGGCGTCACCGACGTGCTGGCGACGATCGGCGACCAGTCCGGGCGGGTCAAGCCGGGCGAGGGCGACGTGACCACCGGCTCGATCTACGTCCGGCTCGTCGACCTCCGCGCGCGGCGCTTCTCGCAGTTCGACGTCATGGCCGACGCCCGCCGGCTGCTCGCGGAGTACCCCGACCTCCGCACCAGCGTCCAGGGCGTGAACCCGTTCTCCACGGGTGGGCAGCGGCTCTCCGACGTCGAGTTCAACCTGCGCGGTCCCGACCTCGACCGCCTGCAGGCCTACGCCGACCGGGTGATGCCGGCCATGCGCGAGCTGCCCGGTCTGGTCGACGTCGATACGACCCTCGCGGTGCGGACCCCCGAGCTCAGGCTCCTGATCGACCGCGAGAAGGCGTCGGACCAGGGCGTCAACGTGCAGGACATCGCCGCCACCGTGCAGACCTATGTCGCCGGCCAGCCGATCTCGAAGTACAAGGAGAGCGACGAGCAGTACGACATCTGGCTCAGGGCCGAGGCGGGCCGGCGGCGCACGCCGGACGACGTCGGGGACCTCACCGTGCGGGCCCACGGCGGCGCGCTCGTCCGGCTCCGCAATCTCGTGCGCCTGCGCGAGGACCTGGGGCCCGCCGAGATCGACCGCGTCGACCGCCAGCGCTCGGTCACGATCGTCGCCAACCTGCTGCCCGAGCTGCCGCTCGCCACGGCCATCGCGCACGTCAACCGCATCGCGGCCGAGCTCGACATGCCGCCCCTCTACAACGTCCAGTGGACGGGCCGCGCCAAGACGCTCGCCGAGAGCAACCTGAACTTCGTGCTCGCCTTCGGCCTGAGCATCGTGTTCATGTACATGGTGCTCGCGGCGCAGTTCGAGAGCTTCGTCCACCCGGTCACCATCATGCTGGCGCTGCCGCTGACGGTGCCGTTCGCGCTCTTCTCGCTCGTGTGCCTCGGCGAGGCCCTCAACGTCTACAGCATGCTCGGGCTCTTCATGCTGTTCGGCATCGTGAAGAAGAACGGCATCCTGCAGATCGACTACACCAACACGCTCCGCGCGCGCGGCGTGCCGCGCGACCAGGCGATCCGTGAGGCGAACCGCGTGCGCCTGAGGCCCATCCTCATGACCACGGTCATGCTCATCTTCGGCATGCTGCCGATCGCCCTCGGTCAGGGACCGGGCTCGGGATCGCGCGGCTCGATCGCGCGCGTGATCGTCGGCGGGCAGGCGCTCTCCTTGCTGATCACGTTGCTCATCACACCGGTCGCCTACTCGCTGTTCGACGACCTGCGCGCCTGGCGTCCCTCCTGGGCGCCGGCGCTGGCGGCGCGCCTGAGGCAACTCCGCGCGCGCGCCCCTGGACCCGAGGCTACGGTTCACGGGAGCGGGGACGCCGGCTCGCCTCCGCGTCCTCGCCCCACGCGCGCCGCCGAGCTGTAGCGTCCCCCCGCAGGTGCAGTCGCGCGCGGGAGCCGGGGCGGCGCCCCGTCCCGCCTTCCGGACGCCTACTGCACGCCGGGTCCGAGCGTCAGCGCCATCGGATCGACCCCGAGGCTGCGGATGGCGCTCTCCCACATGTCCTCGGGCGGCGTCTCGAAGACGAGCCCGGCGTCGGGCGGCGCCGAGAGCCAGGCCGAGGCGGCGAGCTCGCGGTCGAGCTGGCCGGCGCTCCAGCCCGCGTAGCCGAGGAGCAGCCGACAGCGCCTTCGTGCGAGCTCGTCGGGCGTGGCCTCGAGCAGGCGGCGCAGCACCTCGACCGAGGCGGTCAGGTGGAATCCGTCCGCGATCCTCTCCGAGTTCTCGACGCCCGGGTCATCACCGAGGAGCAGGAAGCCGCGCTGCGGCTCGACCGGGCCGCCGCTCCAGAGCATGAGCCCGCTGTCGCTCTGCACCGGCGGATCGAGCGCAACGGCTTGCGCGGCCCGCAGGTCCGTCGGACGGTTCACGACGAAGCCGATCGCTCCGTTGCCGCTGTGCTCGCACAGGAGGATCACGCTGCGGGCGAAGTTCTTGTCCTGGAGCTGCGGCATCGCGATGAGCAGCGTCGGCGCGAACGAGTCGCCTGGGTCCATGCGCGGATGGTCGCCACCGCGTCGCATCTTGTCAAGCCGCGGCGCGGCCGGTCGTGCACCCCTCGCTTACAGACGGTGGCGATCGGGCGAGCCGCCCGTGCCGCGGCCGCCCGGACGTCGCGCGCGGGCACCGGGCGTGGACTGATCGTTGGCTTCGTCCACGCGCAGGCGTCGACCCTTCAGCTCCGTGCCGTCGAGCTGCTTGCGGGCACGCTCGGCATCATCGGCGCTCGCCATCATGACGAACGCGAAGCCGCGTGACTGTCCGGTGTCGCGGTCCATCACCACCGACGCCGACTCGCAAGTGCCGGCCTGAGAGAAGAGCTGCTGCAGGTCGTCGTCGGTCACGCCGTAGGCGAGATTGCCGACGAACAATTTCCGCCCCATGCCGGGTCGGTGCTTAGCAGCGCCCTCGCGGTGGTGCAATACGGCGCCGCCGCAGACGAGCCGTCACCTCCCGTCGGGAGTCACCAGATGGTTCAGTGGGCGGCGCCCGCGACCGAGCGCCGGCGCGGACTCGAGCGCGCGGCGCACGTAGCGGCGCGCGCGCGCAACCGCATCGGCCACGGAGAGACCTGCGGCGAGACCGGCGGTGATCGCGGCCGACAGCGTACATCCGGTGCCGTGCGCCGGCGTCTCGCCGATCCGTGGCCCGTCGAGCTCGTGGAACGCGGCGCCGTCGAAGAGCACGTCGACCGGCGGACCGGCGAGGTGCCCGCCGGTGACGAGCGCTGCCCGGGCGCCGAGGTCGACGAGCGCGCGCGCCGCGTCGTGCATGTCCGCGACGTTGCGCACGGACCGGCCGGTGAGCGCTGCGGCCTCGAGGAGGTTCGGCGTCACCAGCGTCGCGAGCGGCAGCAGCATCCGCCGGAGCACCTCGAGGGCCGCTCGCTCCGTGAGCGGCTGGCCGCCGCCGGCGATCAGCACGGGGTCGACGACGAGACGGGGGACGGGATGCGCTGCGAGGCGGGCGCTCACCACCTCGACGACCGCAGCGCGGCCGAGCATCCCGGTCTTCGCCGCCGCGACGGGCAGGTCGCCGAGCACGGCATCGAGCTGCGCGCCGACGAAGCTCGGCTCGACGTCCACGATCGCGTGCACGGCCATGGTGTCCTGCGCGGTGAGCGCCGTCACCACGCTCGCGCCGTAGACCGCGAAGGCATGGAACGTCTTCAGGTCGGCCTGGATGCCGGCCGCGCCGCCCGGGTCCGAGCCCGCGATGGTGAGCGCCACCGGCGGCATGGCTCCGCGCTATACCCGCGCCGACCCACCGTCAACGCCGTCGCCGCGTCGACCCCGATCCGCTATGAGGAGCGCATGGACGTCGACGTCTATCCGACGGACGCCGAGGCGTTCGCCGCCGCGGCGGCGCTCGTCGCCGAGGCGCTTCGCGCGGCGGCCGCCGCGCGCGGCCGGGCCACGCTCGCGCTCGCGGGCGGCCGCGGCGGCCGCGGCGTCATGGTGGCGCTCGCCGAGCGCAGCGACCTGCCCTGGGATCGGATCGAGTGGTTCTGGGGCGACGAGCGCTGCGTCCCGGTCGACGATCCGCGGAGCAACGTCCGCCTGGCCCGCGAGTCGCTCCTCGGGCCGCGCGGCATCGCCGCGGTGCGCATCCATCCGCCGCCCGTCGAGCTCGCCCGGCCCGAGGCGATTGCCGACGCGTACGGCCGAGCGCTCGCGGCGCTGCTCGAGGCCGAACCCGTGTTCGACGCGGTCCTGCTCGGCGTCGGCGGGGACGGGCACGTGGCGTCGCTCATGCCCGGCTGCCGAGCGCTCAGCGCAACGGTGCCGGTGGCGGCGGTGGCCCTCGAGGAGGTCACGGCGGAGCCGCACGTGGCCCGCATCACGGTGACGCCGCCCGTGCTCGACGCCGCGCGCCGCGTGGTGGTCGTCGCGACCGGCGCCGAGAAGGCCCGTCCGGTGGCTGCCGCCCTCCGCGGCCCCGAGGATCCGGCGCGCGTGCCCGCGCAGCTCGTGCGGCCGTCGGCCCGCGTTCGATGGGTGATCGACCGCGCCGCCGCGGGCGACCTCCTGCGCGATGCGCGACCGGCGCCTCAGTAGCGCCGGTGCCAGTAGACGTCGATCGCGCTGTCGCCGCGCGTCGACGTCGAGCCCTTGACCGAGATCTCGGGCGTGAGGCCGTACTCGACCCCCACCGCCTGGCCCGCGCGCGCGCCGAACTCCTGCGCGAGCGACACGAAGACGTCGCCGGCCACGTAGCGGCCGACGCTCACCCGCCCGCGGCGCTCGGTGCCGCCGCCCTGCGGCATCTCGACGTCGAGGGTGTCGAGCCCCAGGGTGTCCATGACCGACGCCCGCAGCTCCGGCATGACGTAGCCCGAGGCGAGCTGGAGGGCCTGCTCCTGGAGCGCGGCGCTCTCGCCCTTGCCGAGGTCGCGCGCGGGCTTGCCGAAGACGATGACCGAGAGGATGTCCGCCTGCTCGAGCGGCGGGTCGGAGGCGAGCGTGAGCTCGGGCTTCTCGCTCGTGCCGCCGAGGTGCACGGTGACGCGATAGTTCGGGTTCTTGAAGACGGCGGTGACGTCGAAGGCCGGATTGGGTGGCGTGGCGCCCTTGAACGTGATCGTGCCCTCCTCCTCGAGCGTGAACCGCCGGCCCTGGAAGACGTACCACCCGCGGAGGAGACGGATGGCGCCCGCGATGTGGACGGCCTCTCCGGGCGCCTGGGTGACCTTCAGCTCGCCACCGAGCTCGATGTCCGCATCCGCCCGGCGCACCCAGGCGTTGCGCTGGATGCGCGCGGCCACCGCCAGCCGGAGCGCCCGCACGAACGAGGGCGTCTCCGGCGGCGTCTCGTGCGGCGCGGGACCGCCGACCACCACGATCGAAGGATCGGCCTTCAAGGCACTGTCCTGCGCGGGGAGGACAGCGGGGCGGACGACTGCGCGCTCGACCTGCAGGTCCGCCTGCACGTCGGGCGCGCCGACGCTGCCGCCGACGCCGATCGTTCCGCTGACTGCCGCCTCGAGCTCGGGGCGGCGTACGGCCATGAAGTCATGCAGGTGCGCGCGCAGGTCGAGCGCCGCGGAATCGCCGCCGGCGAGGCCGATGCGGCCGGTGGCGTCGAGCGTGCCGTCGCCCCCGCGCGCATGGAGCGCGCCGAGCTCGATCGCGTCCCCGGCGGCCGCGAGCTGCACGCGAACCTCCTCGTACGTCGCGCCGGTCGCCGCCAGCACCAGACGGCCGGCCGCGAGCGTCGCGCTGCCTTCGGCACGCGGGGCGGCGCGCGTCCCGCTGAGCCGCGCGTCCAGCGCGAGCCGGCCGTCGGCCTCGCGGACCTGACCGGGCGCGAGCGCGCGGGCGAAGCGGAGATCCAGGCTGTCCGCATGCACGCGGATCGCGAGCGGCTCGCCCGACGTGTTCCGTCGCGCTCCGGCCCACGCGAGGTCGATGGGTACCGTGCCGTCGGCGCGAAGCTCGCCCGCCTCGGGGTGGCGGAGGAGGCCGTGCAGGGTCGCCTGCCGCTCCGCGTAGCGGGTGTCGAGCGTCAGGCTGCCGAGCGCCACGTCGTCCACGCGGAGCGAGTCCGCGCGCACGGTTGCCCCGAGGCGTGGCGCCACCGCCGTGCCTGCGAGGCGCGCCTGGAGTGACAGCGTCCCGCCGCAGCTCCGGCCGCCGGCGAGCGTGCAGAACGGCGTCAGCTCGAGGCCTGCGATCTCGAGCGACGCGTCGCTCTCGCCGGTGCGGCCGAGCTTGCCGGCGAGCGTCACGCGCTGCGCGGCGGCCGCGAGCGCGATGGCCTCGCTCTTCACCGCGTCGTCCGAGACCGTCACGCTGGCCGGGCGGACGAGACGCCACGGCGGACCTCCGGACGGCGTCCCGACGAGCTCCTGGATGGCGATCGTCGCCGTCGAGCCGGCGCGCGTGAGCGTGGCGGCGAGCCGGTCTGCCGCGCCCTCGTCCCCGGCCGCCGTCACCGTGAGGCTCGTGCGGTCGGCCCCGGCGGCCCGTTGCCAGTCGACTGCGGCCGCGACCGTGCGCCGCCGGTACGCGTGGACCTGTGCGTCGGTCAGCTCGAGACGCAGCTGGCCGCGTGGCCCCGCGCTCCCCACGCCGCCGAGCTCGAGTGCGGCCCTCGCGCGGCCGGCGCCGAACGCGCCGTAGGCCGGGTTCTCGAGCTCGGTCCTCGCGGTGACGGCGAGCCCGGTGAGCGGCCCGCGCGCGGCGCCGGTCGCGCTCGCCGAGCCCGCGAGCGGGAGCCCGAGACGCTCGCCGAGGGCTCGGAGGTCCGCCGCGGCATCGAGCGTCACGTCGAGCGCCGGGCGCCCGAGGTCGAGGATGCCGGTCGCGCTCGCGCTGCCCTCCGGTCCCTGGAGGCTCGCGGTCTCGAGGCGCAGCTGCTCGCCGTCGAGCCGTGCATGCAGCACACCTCCGCGCAGCACGACGCCGTGGAGCGACGCGCCGAGGAGCGTCGCGTGCGCCTCGGCGCGGCGAGTCAGGGCGTCGAACCCTCGCCCGGCGACGCGCGCCTCGGCCGCGACCCACCCGGGCGCGCGCGGGACGATCTCCTCCAGATGCTCGAGGCGCAGGCGGGCGGCGAGGCGGTACGCCGGAATCGAACCGGTGACGACGCGGGCGCGGAGCCGGCCCTCGCCCGCGGGCGCGACGACCCGCGCGCGGGCGTGATGCACGCCGTGCGCTCCCCGACCGCCGAGCACGGCACGGGCGAGCGAGCGGCCGCCAACCGCCGATCGGCCGAGCGCCAGCCGGTAGGCGAGGGGCGCCTCGAGTCCGATTCCCCGACCCCGCGCCCGCGCGCGCCCGTTGGCCTGGGCGCGCACCAGACCGGCCACCGCCGCGCCGGGATCGAGCCCCGCGAACTCGGCGCTCGCCGCGTAGACGACCGGCTGCGTGCCGAGGTCCGCCCGAACGTGGCCGCGCACGGTCCCGGCTGTCCCGAGGTCGGCTTGCAGGCTCAGCTCCACGGCGCGCCACGGGCCCGAGGTGTCGCCCGTGGCGACGACGTCCGTCAGGAGCGGGCTTGCGGGCACGAGCGCGCGGAGCTCTCCGGCATCGAGCACGAGGGCGAGCCGCCCGCGCACCTCGCGGGCCGGCAGCAGCTGGCCGTCGGCGTCGAGTCGGGTGCGCGCGGTGGCGAGCCGGAGATCCCGCACCTGCACCGCGCCCCCGGTCTCCGCGGCGAGGCGTCCGGAGGCGTGGACCGCCGTCACCGCGGCGCCGCGCGGCGTGAAGCGGAGGTCCCGGATCGCGAGGTCCGAGCCGCGCGGACCGATGGCCGCCGCGGCCGTGAGCTCGACCGCCGCCGCGGCGAGGCGGCGGGGCGTCGGGGCGTCGAGCTGCGCGACCGCCACCCGCCCGTCGCGCACCTCGAGAGTCCGCACCTCGAGCGCCATCCGGGAAGAGCCGCCGCCTCCGGCGAGCTGCGGCAGGCGCCAGGCGCCGTGCTCCCGCACGAGCCGCACCCGCGGCGCAACCAGCGTGAAGCGGCGGACGAGGAGGCGGCCGCGAAGCAGCGCGAGTGGCGCGTAGACGATCTCGACTCGCGGCACGCGCGCGACGCTGTGGCCCGCGACCGCCACCCGCAGGTCGCGGAGCACGAGTGAGCGGCCGAGGGTTCCGCCCACACCGCCGAGGTCCACCTGGGCCTCGACGCTCGCGCGCAGCAGCGCGAGCACTCGAGTGCGGACCATCTCCTGGACGACGCCGAAGCGGCTCGCTCCCCAGAGCGCGAGGACGAGGACCACGATCAGCGTCGCGACGACGACGAGCCCGCGGCGCAGCAGTCGCGCCATCAGAACTTCGAGCCGAGGCTCACGTGGACCTGCCAGCGCTGGTCGCCGTCGGGCGGCTGGAAGGGGAAGCCGAGGTCGACGCGCACGGGGCCGACCGGCGATCGGTAGCGCACCCCGAAGCCCGCGCCGTAGCGCAGGCTGCCGAACGGGAAGTCGAAGCTCGGGCGGTTGACCTGGCCGCCGTCGAGGAACACGGCCGCCCCGAGCTTCTCCGTGATCGGATGGCGGAGCTCGACCGAGGCCTCGGCGAGTGTGCGGCCGCCGATCGGTTTGTCGTCGACGAGCGGGCCGATGCGCCACCGGCCGTAGCCGCGCACCGAGTCGATGCCGCCGGCATAGAAGCGCTCGAAGAGCGGCACCTCGTCGTGCCGGGTATACGGCTCGGCCGTCCCGAGCCGGAAACGGGCGGCGCCGAGAAGTCCCCCGACCAGCGGCAGGTAGAACCGGCCGTCGGCCAGCAACCGCACGAAGTTGAAGTCGCCGCCGAGCAGCCCCCCGACCGGCTCGACCGTCGCGCCGAGCACCCAGCCCCGGGTCGGGTCCACCAGGTCGTCGGTGGTGTTCCAGTCGGCACCGAAACCCAGACCAGAGAGCACGCCGGTGCCGGGCGCGCCGCCGGGGAGGGCGCCCTTGACCTGCGCCTCCACGCCCGAGAGCAGGTCGTACTCGATCCGGTAGAAGGCCCAGCCGGTGATCTGGTCCGTCGCCTCCCACTCGAGGCGGGGCGAGAGCCGCGAGCGGTCGAGCGTGAACGCGTCCTCGTCTTCCTCCTGCTCGGCGAGCAGGAGCCGGGTGCGGTTCCGGTTCCCCGGGAAATGCGGCTGCAGGAAGTCGGCCGCGACCGTGCGCCTGATGAACGAGGCGCGACCCGTGAAGCCGAGCTGCCGGGCTCCTCCGAGGAAGTCGTAGTGGCGCCAGCTGGCGAGCCCGCGGATCTGCTCCTCGGTGTCGTAGCCGATCCCGAGCCGGACCTCGCGGGGCGGCGCCTCGGTCAGGTGGATGCGCACGGCGACCTCGGGATCGGCACGCTTGTCCTCCTCGATGCGCACGGCGCGGAACAGGTTCAGTGCGACGAGGTTCCGGCGCGTGCGATCGAGGAGGCTCTGCTTGAAGGGCTCGCCCGGCGCGTAGGCGAGCTCGCGGCGCGGCACCGCCGCATCGACGGCCTTGGTGCCGGTGATGCGCGTCTCGCCGAAGACGCACGGCGGGCCGCTCTCGAGGCGATAGGCGACCCTCGCCTCGTCGCGCGCGAGATCGACCGTCGCCTGCTTCGTGACCTCCACACGGGCGAAACCGTGCTCGCGGTAGTACGCGCGGAGATACGTGGCGGCCCGGCCGTACGCCTCCTCGGTGAAGACGCGGCCGCGCGCGATGGGGAGGTGCTCGAGCAGGAGCCGGCGCTCGCTGGCCGGCAGCTCGGCGCCGGCGAGCGTCACGTCGAGGGCGGCCACGGTGACGGGCTCGCCCTCGTTGACGAAGATGACGGCCACCAGGGCGTCGCCCGCCGCGGGCAGCTCCAGGTCGTACGTGACGCGGACGTGGTAATGGCCGCGGCTGCGGTACAGCTGCCGGAGGCGATCGAGGTCGGTGCGGAAGGCCGCGGGGTCGAACAGCGGTCGGGCGCGCCAGACGGTGAACCATCGCCGCGGCTTGGTCGTCATCACCTTGCGGAGGTCGCCCTGCCGCAGCAGAGACGGACCCCGAAAGCGGAGCGCGCGCAGCCGCCAGGGGCGGGCCAGATCGAGCGCCTCGAGCTGCACGGCGGAGGCGCGGAACGGTGCGAGCGCCGCGAGGAGGGCGACGAGCGCGGTGAGGCGGCGCATGGCGCCTCACACGTAACAGGGTGCAGGGTGGGTCGGAAGTGCAATCGTCCCCGCCCTCGCGCCCCCCGAGGAGGGGGGGCGTTGACCGTGTCGCTATAACGGCGCTATAGAAGTGCCCGTGCCTATGACGGCCGCGCTCCGCGAGCGCAACGGTGGAGCCGCCGCGACCCGTCGCGCGATCCTGGCCGCGGCCGAGGCGCTGCTCGCGCGCGGCGGCGAGGCCGGACTCTCGATCCGCGAGCTGTGCGCGCGCGCCGGAGTGACGCCGCCCACCGTCTACCACCACTTCGGCGACAAGGGCGCACTCGTCGACCGGCTGGTCGATGCCTGCTTCGCGGAGTTCGACCGCACCTTCATGCGCCGCCGGCCGCCGGCCGACCCGGTCGAGGCCCTGCGCTGGGGCTTCGACCGCTACGTCGAGTACGGCCTCGCGCACCCTGCGCACTACCGGCTCATGTTCCAGCGCTCGATGCCGCGGCGACCGACGTCGGCCGCGCGCGCGTCTTACGACCGGCTGCGGCGGCGGGTGGCCGCGATCGCCGCGGCCGGGCGCCTGGTGCCGCCCGTCGAGGACGCCACCGCCGCGTTCTGGTCGGCCGTGCACGGCGTCACCTCGCTCCTGATCGCCGGCTTCTGGAAGCCCGGTGCGCCGGCGGCGACGCTGGTGCGCGATGCGATGCTCGATCAATTGACCGCGCAGCTCACCCGAAAGGAGGCCGCCCCATGCCGACCGACTCGACTCCAAACCCCTTCCTGCAGGGAAACTTCGCGCCCTGGCCCACGGAAGGCGAGGCCCGGGACCTCGCCGTCATCGGGGAGATTCCCCGCGAGCTGAACGGCACCTACTACCGCAGCGGTCCGAACCCCGCCTTCCCGCCGCTCGGCCGCTACCACTGGTTCGACGGCGACGGGATGATCCACGCGATCACGCTCGACGAGGGCCGCGCCGCCTACCGCAACCGCTACGTGATGAGCCGCGGGCTCCGGGAGGAACAGGCGGCGGGCCGCGCCCTCTTCCGGGGGCTCCTCGAGTTCGAGGCCACCGAGCTCCCGGTCATCAAGAACACCGGCAACACGAACATCGTCTGGCACGCGGGAAAGCTCCTCGCCCTCATGGAGGCCGCATTCCCGACGCGCATGAGCCCCGACACCCTCGACACCATCGGCGAGTATGACTTCGACGGCCGGCTGATCGGCCCCATGACGGCGCACCCGAAGATCGATCCCGAGACGGGCGAGATGCTCTTCTTCGGCTACTCGCCGTTCCCGCCCTACCTCACGTTCCACGAGGCGAGCGCGGACGGCACGCTCGTGCGCAGCGAGGTCATCGACGTCGGCTGGCCGTCGATGATGCACGACTTCGCCGTCACCCGCGACCACGTCATCTTCGTCCTGTGTCCGCTGGTCTTCAGCTTCGAGCGGCTCGCCGAGCGGGGCGGGGTGTTCTCGTGGGAGCCCGAGCGCGGCACGCGCCTCGGCGTCATGCCGCGCCGCGGGGGCAACGCCGACGTGCGCTGGTTCGAGACCGATCCCTGCTACGTGTTCCACCCGATGAACGCCTACGAGGACGGGGACGCGATCGTGCTCGACGTCGCCCGCTACGGGCGGCTCGACTTCATGAGCCCGGGGGTGGTCGAGGACCCGGCCTACCGCGACGAGAACGCCGCCCGCCTCCACCGCTGGCGCATCGACCTCGGGCGCGGCGGCGTCGCGTCCACGCCGCTCGACGACATCGTCGCGGAGTTCCCGCGCGTCGACGAGCGACGGCTCGGCCGCCCGCATCGCTTCGGGTACATGGCCGCGCGCGAGCCGGCGCTCAACGACGGCGCTCAGCCCCTGTGGACCGCGGTTCGCAAGTACGACCTCGCACGCGGCGGCGTGACGGAGCGGCGCTTCGGCGCCGGCAACGGGGTGGGCGAGCCGCTCTTCGTGCCGCGATCGGCACGGGGCGCGGAGGACGACGGCTGGGTGCTCGTCCTCGCCTACGACGCGGCACGCGACACGACCGATCTCTGGATCCTCGGGGCGCAGGACCTGGGCGGCGAGCCGGTGGCGCGCGTCGGGCTGCCGCACCGCGTGCCGTACGGCTTTCACGGCAACTGGGTGCCCGCCTGAAGGGTCTCCCGTCAGCTGGCCCTGAACGCCGCGGCCGCGCGCAGTTCCTCAAGGTAAATACCTGAGCACGCGTTCGGTGATTTTCCCTTCCTTGATTCCATGACTCACCGTATGGTGCGGCCATTCGAGTTGCCCCATCGTCCATCTGAACGTGGTCTGGAACCCGAATCGGGGATCGGCCCACCAATCAAAAGGCGAGGGGAAAACCATGACCGGACTTCGCTGCGGGAAAGTCGCCCTGAGCGGCGGCATCATGTTGATCGCTCTCAGTCTCACGGCGGGAACCAGTCTCGGGCAAACCTGCAGCTGCTGCACGGCGAGTCCGCAGCTCTCCTTTACGACCGGCACGCCGCAGATCGGCGGCGGAGGCTGCGGGACGACGAAGGACAGCGGGGGCGCCATCCTGCGCCGGCTCGACTGCGGCGGGCTCTACTTCGGCGGTGCCGGGGTTGGCGTGCCGCTGCCCGCGGTGGTGCCCGACCTGGGCCAGTCCATCCTCAACATCACGGCGTGCAGCGCCAGCACGGGTGCGCTCACGCTCGGGGCCACCACGCCCGCCGACAGCGGCAGCAACCGCAACTGCAGCGCGGGTGGCGTCAGCAACCCCGAGTACCCCGGCAAGAACGGCTGTCTCTTCGGGCCGCCGCTCCCGATCCCGAACGCGAGCTCGCCGGCCACCAGCTCATGCGTCGTCAATCGCGTCGCTCAGAACGCCACCGGCTCGGGCAACTGCACCAACGGCAGCTCCAGCGTCAACCTTCCGCTTCTCTCGGACATCTACCTGACGGGGGATCTGGTCTCCAACGTCCCCGGCATCCAGCCCTGCCCCGTCTGCCTCAACGGCACGTGCAACGGCGGACCGCGGAGCGGCCTGCCCTGCACGCCCGCCGACTCGGCCTCGCTCGGAGCGGCCTACCCGACCAGCCACGACTGCCCGCCGCCCCCGACCCTGTTCATCGGGAGCCTCAGCATCCCGTTCAGCCTCTCGACCGGCCCGCAGACCAAGACCTCGGTCGACCTGCCTGCACAGCAATTTGTCTTCTGCGGCTACTGTGCCACCCAGGTCACCGGGACGTTCCAGAACCCTCCGAGGCCCTGCACGTCTGACGCCAACTGTTCGGCGGCCTCGGGCTTCCCGACGTGCCGCCAGCGGACCGGGGGCGCGTTCGGTCAGGCGGCGCGAACCATCACCGAGACCGGCTCGCCGGCCGGCGTCTGCCTCGGCGACGGGGCGGCACACAACGCGACCGAGGTGAGTGTCTTCTGCATCCCGCCGAGCTTCAACGCGACCGCCGACGCCGCCGGAGACCTCCCCGGGCCGGGTGCTGTGGCGCTGCCGGGTCAGACCAGGTTCCTCCCGTGACGAGCCGCGCATAGACCATCGGCTCAACGACGCCGCCCAGGCGGGCGCGGGCAGAAGGCGCGGCACGCGCGGCCGGCGCGTGCCGAACGCACGGACGCGAGACGGGAGCGTGCGCTGCGGGTCCGGGCGGTTGACAGCGTGCCGCCGGTCGCGCTCTCTGTGCGGGCGAGAGGAGGAGGAGCACGCGGCCGACCTCGCGAGACTTCTCGAGCGGCTCGAGCCGGGCGCCGGGGCGTGAGGCGCTGGCTGCGGGCGAGCGGCCGATCCGCGTGGAAGAGCTCGACCACGTCGTGCTCCGCTGCCGGGACCAGGCGCGGGCCCTCGACTTCTACACGCGCGTCCTCGGGCTCATCGAGGAGCGCCGGATCGAGGCGATCGGCCTCGTCCAGCTGCGTGCCGGACGCAGCATCATCGACCTCCTGCCGTCGCCCGATCCTCGCCCCGAGGGCGGGGCCAACGTCGACCACATCTGCCTCGGCATCGCGGCGACGGACATGAGCGCCGTCGTCCGCTACCTCGAGGCGGAGGGCGTCGAGGTGATCGGCGAACCCGCCGTGCGCTACGGCGCCCGTGGCATGGGGCTGTCGGTGTATGCCCGCGACCCCGAGGGCAACGTCGTCGAGCTGAAGCTCGCCGCAGACGCTTCGAGCTAGCAAGTTGGCCCCGATGACGATCTCGACCGCCGCCGCTGGCCGGGGCGTTGTCGCCCTGCTCGCCGCCGCCTCCCTCTTCGGCGCGCCCGCGGCGGCGGCCGACCGCCTGCCGTCGTTCGCCGACGTCCTCGCCCGCGTGGAGCCCGCCGTGGTCAACATCGCGACCGTCGCCCGGGCCTCGGAGGAGGGCGAGCCCGAGACGATGCAGGACTTTCTCCACCGCTTCTTCGGCGAGCCGCCGGCCGTCAACCGCAGCCTCGGCTCCGGCTTCATCATCTCGCCCGATGGCGACATCGTGACCAACAACCACGTCGTCAAGGGCGCCGAGAAGATCCGGGTCCGCATGGCGACCGAGGAGGAGTTGGATGCCAAGGTCGTCGGCAGCGACGACAAGACCGATATCGCCGTCCTCCACGTCAAGGCGCCGCGCCCGCTGCCCACGCTGCCGTTCGGCGACTCCGAAGCCCTCAAGGTAGGCGACTGGGTGGTGGCGATCGGGAACCCGTTTGGGCTCACGCAGACGGCCACCGCGGGCATCGTGAGCGCCAAGGGGAGGTTCCTCGGGGCCGGACCGTACGACGACTTCATCCAGACCGACGCGTCGATCAATCCGGGCAACTCCGGCGGGCCGCTCGTCGACCAGGACGGCCGCGTGGTGGGGATCAACGCGGCCATCGTGAGCCCCGCGGGGGGAAACGTCGGCATCGGGTTCGCCGTACCGATCGCGCTCGCACGCTGGGTGGTCGACCAGATACGCGAGCACGGCGCCGTGGTCCGCGGCTGGGTCGGGGTGGCGATCCAGGCGGTCACGCCCGACCTTGCCCGCTCGTTCGGCCTGCACGGCGCCGAGGGCGCGCTGGTTGCGGACGTGACGTCCGGCGGTCCCGCCGCCAAGGCCGGGATCGCCCGCGGCGACGTGATCGTGCGCTGGGGCGACCGCCGCGTGCAGCACTCGCGCGAGCTGCCCCTGATGGTCGCTCTCACGGCGCCCGGGACGCGTGTGCCGGTAATCATCATGCGCGAGGGCCAGGAGCGGACCGTCGACGTGACGGTCGAGCGGATGCCCGCCGAGGGCCGGCGCGAGAGCCGGGCGGCGCCGCCCGCGGGGAGCCTGGAGGCATGGGGCCTTGCGGTCGCGCCGCTCGGGCCCGACGAGGCTCGGCGCCTCGGGCTCAAGCCGGGCACCGGCGTGGTCGTCAGCGATGTCGCCGACGGCAGTCCGGCCGACGAGGCGGGTCTCGAGCCGGGGGACGTGATCGTCGAAGCCAACCGGCGCGCCGTGCGCTCCGCCGCCGACCTCGCGCGCGCCCTCGCGGCCGGCCGGCAGCGGACCCTGCTGCTCGTGCGCCGCAACAGCGCCTCGCTCTTCATCGAGATGGAGCGGTAGAAGCCGGCGGCTGAGGCCGCGTTGCCCCCGTGGCGTGCCCCGCTATCATGGGGGCGAGGAGGCGCTCCGATGGCGCGCATCGATCTCAAGCCCGAGGAAGCTCGCATGCTGCGCGAGGTCCTCGAGAGCTACCTCTCGGACCTGCGCATGGAGATCGCCGGGACCGAGAGCGTCAGCTTTCGCGAGAACCTGAAGAAGACGGAGGCGTTCTTGAAGGAGCTGATCCCCCGGCTGCGCGAGTCGTGAGTCCGCACGCCGCGGCGACGGCGGCGCGGTGCCGTCATGGTCGCGCTGGCGATTTCTATCGTAACACGATATAGTTGTCAACGTGACCACCGATAGGCTGACGGTGGCGGATTACCGCGCGCTGGCGGAGTTCCGCTGCCAGCTGCGGCGCTTCCTTCGTTTCAGCGAGCAAGCCGCGCGGGCCGCGGGCCTGGAGTCGCAGCAGCATCAGCTGCTCCTCGCCCTGAAGGGCATGCCGGAGGGAATGCCCGCCACGATCGGCGCCCTGGCCGAGCGTCTGCAGGTCCGGCACCACACCACGGTCGAGCTGGTCGATCGGATGGAGGTGCGGGGACTCGTGCGACGATCCCACGCCGGCACCGACCGCCGGCAAGTCTTCGTGCGACTCGCGCCGAGCG
The DNA here is from genome assembly GCA_005888095.1 of Deltaproteobacteria bacterium. Lineage (GTDB taxonomy): Bacteria > Desulfobacterota > Binatia > DP-6 > DP-6 > DP-3. Next base: position 25,665 of record VBKF01000101.1, read on the forward strand.
GCGAGCGGATGCTGCCGCGTCTCTCGCTCGCCCACCGCGCCGAACTGCGGTCGGTGGCCCCGTCCCTGCTCCGAGCGCTCGAGGAGCTCGTCGCCGAGAGGGCGCGCCGGCCGGCGCGTCGCCGGCGGTGAGCGCGGGTCTCCGCGGGCCGATCGCCGGGGCGCCTGGGCGGCTCGCTTCCGCGCCGGCGGCCGAGCTCGGCGACTTCACCGCCACCTGGCGTGTGGTCCCCATCTCGCTCGCGGCGGTCGCGATCGGGCTGCTGAGCGCGTGCGTCGCCCTGGCGCTCCTGCGGCTCATCGGGCTGTTCACGAACCTCTTCTTCTTCCAGCGCTGGGATTTCGCCCTCGTCTCGCCGGCGGGGAACCGGCTCGGCGCGGTCGAGATCCTCGTGCCTGTCGCAGGCGCGCTCATCGTCGGCTTCATGGCCCGCTACGGGTCCGATCGCATCCGGGGCCATGGGATCCCCGAAGCGCTCGAGTCGATCCTGATCCGCGGCAGCCGCGTCGAACCGCGCGTCGCCCTGCTCAAGCCGCTGTCGGCCGCCATCTCGATCGGCAGCGGCGGGCCGTTCGGTGCCGAGGGGCCGATCATCATGACCGGCGGCGCCTTCGGCTCGATGGTCGCGCAGTTCCTGAAGCTCACCAGCGCCGAGCGGAAGACGCTCCTCGTGGCGGGCGCCGCGGGCGGCATGTCGGCGACCTTCGCCGCGCCGGTGGCGGCGGTGGCGCTCGCGGTCGAGCTGCTCCTCTTCGAGTGGAAGCCTCGGAGCCTCGTCCCGGTGGCGCTCGCGAGCGCCACCGCGGCGGCCGCCCGCCGCTACCTCATCGGGCTCGGGCCGCTCTTTCCCACCCCGCCGCATCCGCTCTTCATCGGTCCGGCGGGCCTGCTCGGCTGTGCGCTCGCCGGACTGGTTGCCGGCGCGCTGTCCGCGATCCTGACGGGCGCGGTCTACGCGGCGGAGGATGCCTTCACCCGGCTCCCGATCCACTGGATGTGGTGGCCGGCGCTCGGCGGCCTGGTGGTCGGGCTCGGCGGCCTCGTGTTTCCCGAGGCGCTCGGCGTCGGCTACGACACGATCGGCGCGCTTCTCCAGGGCCAGGTCCCGGGGCGGGTGATCGTCGGCATCCTCCTCGTCAAGTCGCTCATCTGGAGCGTGTCTCTCGGCTCCGGCACCTCGGGCGGGGTTCTCGCCCCGCTTCTCCTGATGGGCGGGGCGCTCGGCGGCGTGGAAGCTCTCATCCTGCCGGACGAGGGGCTCGGCTTCTGGCCGCTGGTCAGCATGGGCGCCATCCTGGGCGGCACCATGCGCTCGCCCTTCACGGGCGTGATCTTCGCCCTCGAGCTCACACACGACGTCAACGTCCTGCTCCCGCTCCTGGTCTCCGTGACGCTCGCGCACGGCTTCACGGTGCTGGCGTTGCGGCGCTCGATCCTGACCGAGAAGGTGAGCCGGCGCGGCTATCACCTGAGCCGGGAGTACGCGGTCGACCCCCTCGAGATCCTGTTCGTGCGCGAGGTCATGCGGCCGAACGTCGTCGCGCTGCCGGCGACCATGTCGCTCGACGCCCTGCGGGAGGCACGTGCCCGCCGGCAGCTCCTCTGCCCGGTGGTCGACGCCGACCGGCGTCTGGTGGGCGTCGTGACGCGCGGCGATCTCGAGCACCTGCTCGGGGTCCAGGGCGCCGACGGCGCCGAGCGCCGACTGGGCGTGCTGGTCCGGACCGACCCGGTTGTCGCCTACCCCGACGAGCCGCTGCGTGCGGTGGTCTACCGCATGGCCGAGACGGGACTCACGCGGTTCCCCGTCGTCGAGCGGGGCGAGGCGCGACGGCTGATCGGCATGGTCGCGCTCTCGGATCTGCTCCAGGCACGGGTCCGCAGCCTCGAGGCGGAGCGCCGGCGCGAGCGGGTTCTGCCGCTACGCCTCCTTCTGCCCCGTGGGCTCAGGCCGCGCAGACGTGCGGCTCAGACGACCGGCTTCGGCTGATAGAGGTAGCGCGCGATCCACGAGCTGCGCTCGCGCTCGGCCAGCACGCGGAGCTGGGAGGGCGTGATCCACATGCCGTGCCCCGCCGCGCACTCCGTGATCGTTACGCCCGAGTGTGCGGCGCGGACCAGCTGTTCGCCGCAGTCGGGACACCGCATGCGGACGAGCTCCTGGATATGGCGGCGGTCGGCTGCGTCCTTGATCTCGCGGAGCTTCTCGATGAGCTCCCGATCGCGCCGGGCGAAGTAGACGTCCTCCTCGCCCTGCTCCTTGTGCCGCCACTTCTCCAGGAACGGATCTCGCACGTAGTCCATGGCTCCCCCCTAGCCCCGAGCGCTGTCGTGAGCAAGCGTACCGACTGCGCGCGGCGGTCAGCGCGCGAACGACCGCCGGGTGGCGAGGATCCGGCGCAGGTCGGTGCGCAGCCTGAGCGTGGCTCGGAGCAGAGCGCGTGCCTCTGTCTGCCGGGCACGTGCGAAGGCGGGCGCGATCAGACGCCGGCCGCGCGCCTGGGCGGCGGTCGCGACGAACGCTCGCATCTTGCCTGGTGTGCCCGCGAACAGGCCGAGTGCGAGCCGGGCGCGCAGCTGCGCATCGGCAACCGAGGCGCCGGGAAGCCGTCCGCCGAGCCCGAGGACAGCCGCCTGCAAGTCGGCGCGCGCGCCGTCCACCAGGGCGAGGAGACGCGGCGCCGGGCTGCTCGTGCCCGAGACCAGCGCGCAGGAGGTCGAGAGGGCGAGCGTCGGACAGGCACTGGCCGCCGCGGCCGCGACGATGTCGCGCAGTCCGTCGTCAAGGGCCAGGAGCGAGAGCATGCTCTGGAAGGGTCCGGCGAGCGCCTGACAGTCCCCACCGCCGGCGGAGGCGTGCTGACAGCTCCCGCCGCGGCACGTGTCGGCGGTGCACGGGTCGCCGTCCTCCGTGCAGAAGACCTCGTCGTCGACGGGCCGCAGGATGCAGCCGCTCGCGCCTGCGCCAGGGTCGCTCGGCGTGCAGACCGGCACGGCACAGTCCTGGCGGGGCCCGCAACGCTCGTCCACGGGAACATGCACGCAAGCACGCGCGACGCAGCGATCGTCCGTGCACGTGATCGCGTCGTCGCAGGCGGCGTCGTCCAGGCAGCAGCCCGGAAGCGCCGTGCCGATGCAAACGCTCGCGTGGCAGCCGTCCGCGATCGTGCAGGGGTTCCCGTCGTCGCAAACGGCTCCCTCGAACTTCACGGGGTTCGAGCAGGTGCCGGTCGCGGGGTTGCACGTCCCCGTGTCGTGGCACTGGTCCTGGGCAGTGCAGACGACCGCGTTCGTGCCGGTGCACACTCCCGCCTGACAGACGTCGGTCTGCGTGCATGCGTTTCCGTCGTGGCACGTGGTGCCATCGGGCCTTCCGGGGTTCGAGCAGGCGCCGGTGGCCGGGTTGCACGTCCCGGCGTCGTGACACTGGTCGGGCGCGGGGCAGACGACGGGATTTCCGCCCGTGCACGCGCCACTCTGGCAGGCGTCGGTCCGCGTGCAGGCGTTCCCATCGGTGCAGGCGCTGCCGTCGGGCTTGGCGGGGTTCGAGCAAGTGCCGTTGCCCGGGTTGCACGTCCCCGCGTCGTGGCACTGGTCCTGGGCAGTGCAGACGACCGCGTTCGTGCCGGCGCAAACTCCCCTCTGACAGGTGTCGGTCTGCGTGCACGCGTTCCCGTCATTGCAGGTCGTGCCATCCGGCTTTCCGGGGTTCGAGCAGGCCCCGGTGGCCGGGTTGCACGTCCCGGCGTCGTGACACTGGTCGGGCACGGGGCAGACGACGAGGTTGCTGCCCGTGCACACGCCCCGCTCGCAGGTGTCGGTCTGCGTGCACGCGTTGCCATCGCTGCAGGCGCTGCCGTCGGGCTTGGCGGGGTTCGAGCACGCGCCGGTACCCGGGTTGCACGTCCCCGCGTCGTGACACTGGTCGGGCGCGGGGCAGACGACCGCGTTCGTGCCCGTGCACGCACCCATCTGACACGTGTCGGTCCGCGTGCAGGCGTTGCCGTCGGTGCAGGCGCTGCCGTCGGGCTTGGCGGGGTTCGAGCACGCGCCGGTCGCCGGGTTGCACGTCCCCGCGTCGTGACACTGGTCGGGTGCGGGGCAGACGACGGGGTTCCCGCCCGTGCACACGCCGCTCTGGCAGGTGTCGGATCGCGTGCAGGCGTTGTCGTCGTTGCACGCGCTTCCGTTGGGCTTGACGGGGTTCGAGCACGTGCCCGTGGCCGGGTCGCAGGTGCCCGCGTCGTGACACTGGTCGGGTGCGGGGCACACGACGGAGTTCCCGCCCGTGCACGCGCCGCTCCGGCAGGTGTCGGATCGCGTGCAGGCGTTGTCGTCGTTGCACGCGCTCCCGTCGGGCTTGACCGGAGTCGAGCACGTGCCGGTGGCCGGGTTGCACGTCCCGGCGTCGTGACACTGGTCGGGCACGGGGCAGACGACGAGGTTGCTGCCCGTGCACACGCCCCGCTCGCAGGTGTCGGTCTGCGTGCACGCGTTGCCGTCGTTGCAGGCGCTGCCGTCGGGCTTGGCGGGGTTCGAGCACGTCCCGGTACCCGGGTTGCACGTCCCCGCGTCGTGACACTGGTCGGGTGCCGGGCAGACGACGGCGTTCGTGCCCGTGCACACGCCCATCTGACACGTGTCGGTCTGCGTGCACGCGTTGCCGTCGTTGCACGGGCTCCCGTTGGGCTTGGCGGGGTTCGAGCAGGCGCCGGACGTCGGGTTGCACGTCCCCGCGTCGTGACACTGGTCGGGCGCGGGGCAGACGACGGGATTCGCGCCCGCGCACACGCCACTCTGGCAGGTGTCGGTGTGCGTGCACGCGTTGCCGTCGTTGCACGAGCTCCCGTTGGGCTTGGCGGGGTTCGAGCATGTGCCGGTGGACGGATTGCAGGTGCCCGCGTCGTGGCACTGATCCTGAGGGGTGCAGACATGACATACCTTCGCGTTCACGCCGCGGGACCACGTCGCCAGCGCGAGGAGCAGCACCAAGAGATGGAAGACGCGGCGCACGGCGGCGAACCATACCTCGGCTGCGACGGACCTTGGAAGTAAAAGGCCGTGCCGGCCGTCCGCTGCTTTGCGGCTTGCGTTGCGGGGTGCCAAGCGCGCGGCTACCCTCGGCCGCCGTGAAGCCCGCCTGGGGACCCCGTGGCGTTCTGGTCACGTTCCTCATCCTCGGCGGGGCGGGCGCAGCCCTGTGGGTCTGGACCCGGCCGCCGCGGCTCGGTCCGCTCCGCGCGACCCCGACCGACCGCCGCATCTCAGTCGAGGTGGGTGAGGCGGTCCATTTCTCTGCGGGCGCGCCGGGGGCGGTCGCTTTCACCTGGTCGATCTGGGGAAGTGCGGTTTCGCATCTGCCTACCTGGACGTACGTGGCCTTGCCCGAGGACGCCGGCTGGCAGCAGGTGACGCTGGTCGTTCGAGGGGCGACCGGCAGCACGCTCGCGCGCGCCTGGGACCTGGGGGTGGTGCCCCTGGTGCCGCCGGCGGTCGACGTCTCGCCGCCTCCCGGCCACGTCGTGGTGCCGGCCGGCACCCGCGCGAGCTTCCACTGCGGAGCGCGCGTGGCTGCGGCGCGGCCATCGGACCACCTCTGGTTCGAGTGGACGGTGGATGGTCGAACGATGTCACGTCACGAGGAGCCGGCGACCGAGGCCGTTTCCGAGTTCCTGCTGCCGGTGCCCGAGGCGGGGTCCCACCGGGTCGTGGTGCGCGTGACCGAGAACGAGCGGTCATCCTCGGTCGCCGAGTGGGTTCTCGAGAGCGCTCCGCTGCCGGAACGGCCGGCGCGGCCGGCCGAGCCGGGCCCCGCGCCACCGGCGCAACTTGTCGAGGCACCGCCTGCGCCGCCGCCCGCGCAGGCCGCGGAGGCGCGGCCGGCGCCGGTGCCCGAGCCGCCCGCGCACCTTGCCGAGGCGCGGCGCGAGCCGGAAGTGCCCGCGATCACGGTCCTGCCGCGGCACCCTCGCGCGCCCGCTGCATCTCATGTCGCGGGTGCAGTTGGAGAACGATTGCGCTTCGCGACCGGCATCGCCTCGGATGCGCCGGACGCCTCCTATGACTGGTCGGTCGATGGGCGCCACGTCCAGGGCGGGGCGACTCCGACGTTCGACTACACGCCCGAGACGCCGGGCACACATCGCGTCGCCGTGGCCTTGCGCGCCCAGGGGACCGCGGTCGGCGCCGACTCCTGGCAAGTGACGGCACGCGAGCGCCGACCCGTTCGGGAAGAGGCATCGGCCAGCACGGCCAGGGAACGGGCGCCCGTCACCGGGCCGGGGCGCGTCGCTTCCGTGCCCACCCCGACGGTGCCGCGCATCCCGGAAGCCACCATGCCTCGCATCGAACAGGGCGCCGCGACGCCCGCGGAAGTTGCGCGGGCGCCGCGCCCGGGCGCCGCGCTCACCGAGGAGGAGGTGCATCGCTGGATCGACGAGTACGCGCACGCCTGGTCGCGACACGACGTGGACACACTCCAGCGCATGGGACAGGTCCGCTCGCAGGCCGACGCGGAGCGGTTGACCCGTTACTTCGGCACGGTCGAGAACCTGCGCGTCGACGTCCACGTGCGCGCGGTGCGCGTCGACGGCGAGCGTGCCGCGGTGGAGTTCGAGCGGGTGGACACGATGACGGACCCGGGCGGCCGGCGCCAGGAGCTCCGGCTTCCGCTCCAGCACAAGGAGATCGAACGCACGCCGGAGGGCCTGCGGTTCGTGAACTAGAGGCACCGTGATGCGCGGTGCAGCTTGTCACGCTGGGAACGCGTTGTTATGGGTGGACGCCGGCTGACTTCGGGGACGCGAGAGTGGCGGAATTGGCAGACGCACGAGATTTAGGATCTCGCGGGCAACCGTGGGGGTTCGAGTCCCCCCTCTCGCATCCCGATTCGCGGTGGCTCGTCGCGTGATCCGATGGAGCCCGCGCGCGTCACGCTCGAGGATCTGAGCCCCGTCCGCAAGCGCATCCAGGTGGAGATCTCCGCGACCGACGTGCAGGCGGAGCTCGAGCGCGCCTTCACGCTCGTCGGCCGCCAGGCCCGGCTGCCCGGCTTCCGCCCCGGTCGAGTGCCGCGACCGGTGCTCGAACGGAACTTCGGCGAGCAGGTGCGGCGCGAGGTGCTCGGCCGGCTGGTCGAGGAGTCCTTCCGCCAGGCGATCGAGACGCACCGCCTCGAGCCGGTCGGGACGCCGGACATCGACGCGGACCCACTGACGCCGGGGCAGTCGCTGCGCTACTCGGCCACCGTAGACGTCCGGCCCGTGATCGAGGTCGGGAATCTCCAGGGGCTGGAGCTGCGTCGGCCGTCCACGACCGTGACGGATGAAGCCGTGGAGGGCGCGCTCGGCAGGCTACGGGAATCCGCGGCCCAGCTGCGACCGATCGCCGACCGGGCGGTGGTGGAGACGCACGACATCGTCCGGGTCGATCTCACGAGCCGCCTGGAGGGCGCCGAATCGGTCCATCGTGAAGGCGTGCTGGTCGAGGCCGGCGCCGGTGCCTTCCCGCTGGCGCTCGAGCGACAGCTGGTGGGCCAGCACATAGGCGCGCAGCTCGCGCTGCGCGTTCCCTATCCGCGCGACTATCCGAACGCAGGTCTCGCCGGCAAGACGGCCGAGTTCGACGTCGTGATCCGCGAGCTCCGCGCCAAGGAGCTGCCACCGCTCGACGACGACTTCGCGCGCGATCACGGCCGGTGCCAGTCACTCGCCGAGCTCCGGACGCGCCTTCGGGCCGACCTCGAGCGCGAGGCGGAGATGCGGGCGACCGACGCGGTGCGCGATTCGCTCCTCGACCAGCTGATCGCCCGTCACCCCTTCGACGTGCCGCCCACGCTCGTCGAACGTCGCGTGGAGACGCTGCTCGCGACACTCGACGTCCGCCTGCCGGAGGGGACCGATCGCCAGCACGCCCTCGCCGAGGTGCGGGCGGAGCTGCAGCCGCGCGCCGAACGTCAGGTTCGGGTCGAGCTGCTCCTCGACGCCGTGGCCGTGCGATTGGCGATCACGGTCGACGAGCGCGAAGTCGAGGCGGAGATCGACGCGATGGCGGCGCGGGAAAACCACGCCCCCGAGCGGCTGCGGGCGCTGTACCACCGTCCCGAGGCGCATGCAGCACTCCATGCGAAGCTCGTCCGCGAGCGCACGCTCGCTCGCCTGATCGCCGAGGCGTCGGGCGGCGCAAGAACCGTGCCGGCGTCTGTGGCCCCGGACATTGCCCGTGAAAAGTAAAGCCGGTAGAATCCTCGACGGGCATTGACCAGCCGCCATGCACGCCAACCTCGTTCCCATCGTCATCGAGCAGACCGGTCGCGGTGAGCGCGCCTACGACATCTACTCCCGCCTGCTGCGAGACCGGATCATCATCCTCGGCACGGGGATCGGCGACGATCTAGCCAACCTGATCGTGGCGCAGCTGCTCTTCCTCGAATCCGAGGACCCGGAGAAGGACATCTACGTCTACATCAACTCTCCGGGTGGTTCCGTGACCGCCGGTCTCGCGATCTACGACACCATGCAGTACATCAAGCCCGAGGTGTCGACGCTGTGCGTGGGGCAGGCGGCCAGCATGGCAGCCTGGTTGCTCGCGGCGGGGACCAAGGGGAAGCGCTTCGCGCTGCCGCATGCGCGCATCATGATTCACCAGCCGGCGGGCGGCGTGCAGGGACAGGCGAGCGACATCGACATCCAGGCCCGCGAGATGCTCCGTCTGCGCGAGCAGATGAACAACATCCTGGTCAAGCACACCGGGCAGAGCCTCAAGCGGATCGAGAAGGACACGGATCGCGATCTCTTCATGACCGGCAAGCAGGCGGTCGAGTACGGCCTCGTCGACGAGGTCATCGTCTCCCGGCCGGGCAAGGTGAAGGGAACCTGACCGAAGGGGGCTGCTAAATGGCCAAGCACGGGGATGACCGCACCGGCAACCTCGTCTGCTCCTTCTGCGGGAAGAGCCAGGACGAGGTGCGCAAACTGATCGCCGGCCCGACCGTCTACATCTGTGACGAGTGCATCGACCTCTGCAACGACATCATTGCCGAGGAGTGTGACCAGGAGGAGAGCCTTTCTTCCACCTCCGCCGTCCCGAAGCCCTCGGAGATCAAGAAGGTCCTCGACCAGTACGTGATCGGGCAGGAGCGGGCGAAGAAGATCCTCGCCGTCGCGGTGCACAACCACTACAAGCGTATCGACTCCCAGCTCGTCACCGGCGACGTCGAGCTTCAGAAATCGAACATCCTGCTCGTCGGACCGACCGGCTCGGGCAAGACGCTCCTCGCGCAGACGCTCGCCCGCTTCCTCCAGGTGCCGTTCGCCATCGCGGACGCGACCAGCCTGACCGAGGCGGGCTACGTCGGCGAGGACGTCGAGAACATCATCCTCTCGCTCCTCCAGAACGCCGACTACGACGTCGAGAAGTGCCAGCGCGGCATCGTCTACATCGACGAGATCGACAAGATCGCCCGCAAGGGCGACAACCCCTCGATCACCCGCGACGTCTCCGGCGAGGGCGTCCAGCAGGCCCTGCTGAAGATCATCGAGGGCACCACGGCCAGCGTCCCGCCCAAGGGGGGGCGCAAGCACCCCCAGCAGGAGTTCCTCCAGGTCGACACGACCAACATCCTGTTCGTCTGCGGGGGGGCCTTCGTGGGCCTCGAGGACATCATCCGGCGGCGGATCGGGGTCAAGGGAATGGGCTTCGGCGCCGATATCCGTAGGAGGGATGAACGGAACGCGAGTGATCTCCTGCATGAGGTGCAGACCGAGGACCTTCTCAAGTTCGGGCTCATTCCCGAGTTCGTGGGCCGGCTGCCGGTGATCGCCACCCTGCAGGAGCTCGACGAGTCCGCCCTGGTCAGAATTTTGAAAGAGCCGAAAAATGCCCTCACCCGCCAGTACCAGAAACTCTTCGAGATGGAGGGTGTCCACCTCCGCTTCACCGACGGTGCCCTCTCGGCCATCGCGCGCGAGGCGCTCAAGCGGAAGTCGGGTGCACGCGGCCTCAGGGCGATCATGGAGAACATCATGCTGGACGTGATGTACGACATCCCGTCGCAGCCGAACATCAAAGAGGTCCTCATCTCCGAGGAGGTGGTGACCAACAAGGAGCAGCCCATCATCCTCTTCCAGAAGGCGGCCGAGACCGCCTAGGCGGAGAAGGGAGACCGATGCTCTTCCGGAACGACAAGCGAGACCCGAAAGATCCGCCGCCCGCGGGCGGCGAGCTCCGGGTGCCGCTGCTCCCGCTGCGGGACATCATTGTCTTCCCGCACATGGTAGTCCCTCTGTTCGTCGGGCGTCAGAAGTCGATCCGCGCGCTCGAGGAAGCGATGAACAAGCAGAAGTTCATCCTCCTGGCCGCGCAGAAGGACGCCAAGACGAACGACCCCGCCGAGGACGACATCTACCGCGTCGGCACGCTCGGGACCGTGGTCCAGCTGCTGCGTCTCCCCGACGGCACCGTCAAGGTGCTGGTCGAGGGCAAGAAGCGCGCGCGCGTCGGACGCTACCTCGAGAACGCGGATTACTTCCTGGTCGAAGCCGAGCCCATCGAGGAGGTCTGCGACGCTACGACCGAGGTCGAGGCGCTGATCCGCAGCGTCAACTCGACGTTCGAGAACTACGTCAAACTGAACAAGAAGATCCCGCCCGAGATGATCATGTCGGTCGCCTCGATCGAGGACCCGGCGCGTCTCGCGGACACGATCGTCGCCCACCTCGGCATCAAGCTCGAGGACAAGCAGACGCTGCTCGAGATCACGAACCCGTCCGAGCGGCTCGAGAAGGTCCTCGGGTTCATGCGGTCCGAGATCGAGATCCTCGAGGTGGAGAAGCGCATCCGTACTCGGGTCAAGAAGCAGATGGAGAAGACCCAGAAGGAGTACTACCTCAACGAGCAGATGCGCGCGATCCAGAAGGAGCTCGGCGAGAAGGACGAGTTCAAGAACGAGATCCAGGAATTGGAAGAGAAGATCAAGCAGAAGAAGATGTCGGCGGAGGCCCGCGAGAAGGCCGAGAAGGAGCTGAAGAAGCTCAAGATGATGTCGCCGATGTCCGCCGAGGCGACGGTCGTCCGCAACTACATCGACTGGATCATCTCGCTTCCGTGGCACGAGTACACGGAGGACAAGCTCGACATCAAGGGCGCGGAGAAGATCCTCGAGGAGGACCACTACGGGCTCGATAAGGTGAAGGGGCGGATCCTCGAGTACCTCGCCGTGCAGAGCCTCGTCGGCCACATGAAGGGCCCCATCCTCTGTCTGGTCGGGCCCCCCGGTGTCGGCAAGACGTCGCTCGGCAAGTCGATCGCCCGCGCGACGGGGCGGAAGTTCGTGCGCGTGTCGCTCGGCGGCGTGCGCGACGAGGCGGAGATCCGTGGTCACCGGCGCACCTACATCGGCGCGCTCCCCGGCAAGGTCATCCAGTCGATGAAGAAGGCCGGCTCCGGGAACCCGGTCTTCCTGCTCGACGAGGTCGACAAGATGTCGACCGATTTCCGCGGCGACCCTTCCTCGGCGCTGCTCGAGGTGCTCGACCCGGAGCAGAACAGCACCTTCAACGATCACTACCTCGACGTCGACTACGACCTCTCGAAGGTCATGTTCATCACCACGGCGAACAACCTCGAGCGCATCCCGCGCCCGCTCCAGGACCGGATGGAGATCATCCGCATTGCCGGCTACACGGAGCTCGAGAAGCTGAACATCGCCAAGCGGTACCTGATCCCGAAGCAGCGCGAGGCCAACGGGCTCCAGGAGCAGAACATCGCCTTCTCGGATTCGGCGGTCGTCGGGATCATCCGCCACTACACGAAGGAGTCGGGGGTCCGGAACCTCGAGCGCGAGATCGCTTCGGTCTGCCGCAAGGTCGCCGTCGAGGTGGTGAAGAAGGATCGCAACGCGCGGATCCGCATCACCGGCAAGAACCTGACCACCTACCTCGGCCCGCCGCGCTACCGCTACGGCAAGGCCGACGTCGAGCATCGGATCGGCGTCTCCACCGGGCTCGCGTGGACCGACATGGGCGGCGAGCTCCTCGCCACCGAGGTGCAGGTCATGCCCGGCAAGGGCAAGCTCATGATCACGGGGCGGCTCGGCGAGGTGATGCAGGAGTCGGCGCAGGCGGCCATGAGCTACGTGCGCTCGCGTGCTGCGGAGCTGGGTCTCGAGCGCGATTTCTACCAGAAGATCGACCTCCACATTCACATCCCCGAGGGCGCGATCCCCAAGGACGGTCCGTCCGCCGGCATCACCATGGCGACGGCACTCGTCTCGGCTCTCACCCGCATCCCGGTGCGCCACGACCTGGCGATGACGGGCGAGGTCACGCTGCGCGGCTACGTCCTGCCGATCGGCGGCCTCAAGGAGAAGGTACTCGCCGCGCACCGGGGCGGGATCAAGAAGGTGCTGATCCCGATCGAGAACGAGAAGGACATCCGGGACATCCCGGCGGTGATCCTCAAATCGATTCAGATCGAGCTCGTCGAGCACATGGACGAGGTGCTCCGCAAAGCGCTCGTCCTGCGCGACCCCGACGCCTATCTGCGGAAGCCGGCCGAGCCGCCGGCGGCCGAGGGGGTCGCTCCCCCGTTCCCGGCGACCGTCCCGCCCGACGCGCCAGACGTCGTCACGCATTGACAGCCTCCAGGTCGGTTGCTAAAGGCGGCCGACGCGCCAGCGGGCGGGAAATCGGAGGGGCCATGACGAAGGCCGACCTGATCGAGTCCGTCTCCACCAAGCTCGACCTGCCCCGGGGGCAGGCTGAGCGGGCCGTCAACACGATCTTCGACGACATCGTCGCCGCACTCCGCAACGGGGACAAGGTGAACATCTCCGGCTTCGGCACGTTCGCGGTCTCGGCTCGCAAGGCGCGCAGCGGCCGCAATCCGAAGACGGGCGAGACCATCCAGATCGCCGCCTCGAAGTCCGCGAAGTTCAAAGCGGGCAAGACCCTCAAGGACACGCTCAACTGAACGCGCGTACCGCGGGCGGTTAGCTCAGCGGGAGAGCATCGGCCTTACAAGCCGGGGGTCGCCGGTTCGATCCCGGCACCGCCCACTCTGCTGCGAGTGCAGGCGGTGGGAAGCGAGACATCGGGCGACGACATGTCGGGCCGTGTGCGCGTCGACTGCTCCTCGCGCGCGCAACGTGACTACGCGCGTGTTCCACGGAGTGCCGTCATGACGCACGAGTGTCCCGACGAAAACAATGCGCGGCCGCGAAACCTCCGCGCTCGCGGCGACGAACGGGGAAGCTGCCCGTCGGTTGCAAGATGCGCCGCGCTCGGCTACTAGCTATCGCTTCCGAGGACGCACGGGGTCGTAGTTCAGTTGGTTAGAACGCCTGCCTGTCACGCAGGAGGTCGCGAGTTCGAGTCTCGTCGGCCCCGCCATTTGCGGAGGGACGTGTGTGGCGGGCGTCCCTTCGGGATTCATCCCTGAGCACGGCATGTCGACGACGCGGATGACCAGGAGTCTGAGTGCGGAGGATGCACGGGCGGCACGCTGCTGGTACGTGGCCGATGCCGAGGGCAAGGTGCTCGGCAGGCTGGCGTCGCGCATCGCCTCGGTGCTGCGCGGCAAGACGAACCCGGCCTTCGCGCCGCACGTCGACGCCGGCAGCTTCGTCGTGGTGGTGAACGCCGCCAAGGTGCGGCTGACCGGGCGCAAGCTGGCCACCAAGGAGTACCTGCGGCACACCGAGTATCCCGGGGGCATCCGGCGGGCGACCGCCGCGGAGGTCCTCGCCAAGCACCCCACGCGCCTGCTCCGCGATGCGGTGGAAGGCATGCTGCCGAAGAACCGCCTCGGACGGCGCCTGGCGACCAAGCTCAAGGTGTATGCGGGACCGAACCATCCGCACCGGGCGCAGAAGCCGGCGCCTCTGCCCGACGTGAGGTAATTCGCCATGGCCGATCGCGTTCCTCTCCTCTGGGGCACCGGGAAGCGAAAGTCGTCCGTCGCCCGCGTGCGGCTCGCGCTGGGCGACGGCACCATCGTCGTCAACGAGCGTCCGCTCGACACCTACTTCGGGCGCGAGACCTCGCGCATGATCGTCCAGCAGCCCTTCGAGGTGACCTCCACGCAGGGCACCTACCGGACCGACGTGAACGTCTGCGGCGGAGGCGTATCGGCCCAGGCGGTCGCCATCCGGCACGGCATCACGCGCGCGCTCCTCGAGGCCAACCCCGACTTTCGCTCGGCGCTCAAGAAGGCAGGCTTCATCACGCGCGACTCGCGCGAGGTCGAGCGCAAGAAGTATGGCCGCCACAAGGCGCGCAAGCGTCCGCAGTACTCGAAGCGCTGATCGCGGCCGCGGCGTTGCGTGCCCCGCACGCCGTGCATAGGCTAGGTGAATGGAGGCGGTCCGGCCAGCGACGCGCACGCCCGTTTCGGTGCTCGGCGCCACGGGCTACACGGGCGTGGAGCTGCTGAGGTTGCTCGCCCAGCACCCGGCGGTCGAGCTCGCCTACCTCTCCTCGGAGCAGTATCGGGGCCGGCGCGCGTCGGAGGTGTATCCCTTCCTCGCCGGCATTGTCGACGAGGCGCTCGGGGCGCCCGAGCCGGCGGCGGCGGCGGCCGGGGACGTCGTCTTCACCGCCCTGCCGCACGGGGCTGCCGCGCCGCTCGCGCGCGAGCTGCTCCGGCGGGGGCGGCGTGTGATCGATCTGTCGCCCGACTTCCGCCTGCGCGATGCCGCCGTCTATGCCCGCTGGTACGGCGAGCACCCGGCGCCGGAGCTGCTGCCCCAGGCGGTCTACGGGTTGCCCGAGCTCTACCGCGACCAGCTGCGGCCAGCGCGCCTCGTCGCGAATCCCGGCTGCTATCCGACGGCGGCGCTGCTCGGGCTCGCCCCGCTCGCGCGGGCCGGGCTGCTGTCCGCGCCGGCGGTCATCGACGCCAAGTCCGGCACGACGGGCGCAGGGCGGGCTGCCAAGGTCGAGCAGCTCTTCGCCGAGGTGAACGAGAACTTTCGCCCGTACGCGATCGCTGCCCATCGCCACGGTCCCGAGATCGAGCAGGAGCTGCGCGCGGCGGGCGCGGCCGCTCCGCCGCTGTTCGTGCCGCACCTCCTGCCCGTCAGCCGCGGCATTCTGGCGACGATGTACGTGCGGGTCCCGGGCGGGAAGCCGCAGCTCGATTCCCTCTTCGAGACGGCCTATGCGCGCGAGCCGTTCGTCGTGCTTCGTGGCGATGGCCCACCTCCGGAGCTGCGCGAGGTGCGGGGCACGAACCGCTGCGTGCTCGGCTGGCGCTGGGACGAGGCGACCGGGCATGCCGTGGTCGTGAGCGCCATCGACAACCTCGGCAAGGGCGCCGCAGGACAGGCGGTGCAGTGTCTAAACCTGCTGCTCGGCCTGCCTGAGACGACGGGTCTCGAGGCGCCGGCGCTGGTGCCTTAACGATACCGGGGGCCCGTGCGGTGCTCGGGCGCGGCTGCGCCGCGCCCTGCGCTCCTCCGATGCCCCCGGACCCCGTCGCTCGCGCGCGGCAAAGCCGCGCGCGGCTCCTGACCCAACCGGGGGCCCGTGCGGTGCTCGCGCGGCTAGCGCGCGCTGCGGTCCTCCGATGCCCCCGGCTACTGCTCGCCCAGGATGAGGTAGCTGCCGATCAGCCCGAAGAGGCCGTTGGCGGACCACGCCGCTAGGGCAGGGGGCAGGGCGTGGCTCTGGCCGAGGGCGCGGGTGAAGGCGAGCACCACGAAGTAGGCGAAGCCGAGGGCGAAGCCGAGGCCGATACCGCTGGCGAGGCTGGTCACCCGTGTGCCCTTGAAGGCGAGCGGCACGGCGAGCAGCATCATCATGATGCTCGCCGCGGGCAGGGCGAGCTTCAGGTCGAGGTCGACCCAGCTTTCAGAGACGTCGACACCCTTGCGCCGGAGATCGCTGATCTGCCGGTGGAGCATGGCGTAGCTGAACTCCTCGGGTTCCACGGAGACCACCTGAAAGTCGGCAAGGGTCTCGGGGAGTATGAAGTCCTCCGGCTCGCGAGGTGTCTCGTGCACCCCGTCCGGCCCGAACTCGCGCGTCCGGGCACCGACGAGCTGCCAGCGCTCGTGGCCCCAGAGAACCTCGGTGGCCTCGATCAGCCGCCGGAGGCGAAAGTCGGGGCCGAGCTGGTAGACCGTGAGGCCGTAGAGGGCGCCGCGCTGGGGCGCCACCCGGTTGATGTTATAGAAGCCGGCGCGCCCGTGGTACCAGACATCCCGCCCGGTAAAGACGCTCGCCACGCCGCGCTTCTTGATCTCCAGGTCCTCGATCGCGTGCCAGCGGCGTGCGCTCTCGGGCACAAGCCTCTCGTTCCAGACGAAGACGCCGACGCTGATCGCGGCGGCGAGGCCGAGCAGCGGCGTCGCCACCTGCCACACGCTCACGCCGCACGCCCGCAGCGCGACGAACTCGTTGTGCCTGGCGAGGAGGCCGAGGCCCACGAGCGCCCCGGCCAGCACGGCAAACGGTGCCACCTGGGTCACTACGAGGGGCAGCTTGAAGATGAAGTACCGCACCATGGCGTCCGGCGGGGCCTCGTGGCGGAGGAAGCTGTCGAACCGATCGAAGAAGTCGACGATGACATAGATCGCCACGAAGGCGAGCAGGGCGAGCGCGAAGACGCGCAGGAACTCCCCCGTCACGTGGCGGGCGACGACGGGCGCGAGGAGCCGCCGGCCGGGGCTCACGGTCATGCCTCGGCCCCGAGACGGGCGACGACCTTCTGCCGAAGGGCGGCGAGTCCGACCTGCACGCGCTCGAGCCGCATCGCCGTCCGCTCGCGGGCCGCCTGTGCGAAGAGGTAGCTGCCGAGGGCCGCGAGCACGAGATTCGGCAGCCAGAGCCCGAACGCCGCCGACATGACGCCGCGCTCCGCCAGCGTCTGTCCGGCCGAGAGGAAGATATAGTAGGCGAAGATCACGACCAGGCTCACGACGAAGCCGCGCGCGCGAACGGCCCGTGCCGGCTGGACACCGAGCGGGACCGCGACGAGCCCGAAGACGATACAGGCGAAGGGGATCGAGAACTTGCGGTGGTACTCGACCAGCTCCGGACCGTACGGCCGGCCTGCCGCTTGCTTGGCGGCGATCGACCGGGCGAGCTGCCCGAGCGTCAGCTCTTTCGGGTCGCGCTCTCGCTGCCTGAGCCCGGCAAAGGCCTGTCGCAGATCGAGGTTGACATCGTAGGACTGGAAGTCGGTCTGGTACTCCGCGCCGCCCCGGGGGTCGGTGGTGTGAATGGAGCCCTCGAGGAGGCGCAGGGTCACCGTCTGCGCCCGGCGGTCCGAGATCATGAAGCCCGCCCGGGCGAAGATCGTGTTGTGCTGCTGCGGGTCCCGTTCGTCGGCGATCAGCACGTGCGCCAGGCGATCCATGGTCGGATCGATGCCTTCGGCGTAGATCACGAGGCCCGGGAAGTCGTCGTTGAAGACCGCGGGCTTCAAGCCCGCGCTCGCGCGGGTCCGGGCCATGTCGTAGAGCGCCGTCTTCAGCGAGCGGTTGCCCCAGGGCCGCGCGTACAGGGCAATGCCGGCGGTGGCCGACGTCGCCAGCGCGACGAAGATGACCACGGGGGGCATGAGCTGGTAGAGGCTCAGCCCCGAGCTGCGAAGCGCCACCATTTCGGAGTCCGCCGAGAGCCGCCCGAAGGCGATCAGGATCGCGAGCAGCATCGCCATCGGAACGGTCACCTCGAGGAACGCCGGCATGATGTAGGCGAAGAGCCGCATGATGCTCGCGAGCGGCAGGCCGCGGCTCACGACCAGCTCGATGAGCTTGAGGAGCCGGGCGACGAGCAGGACGAAGGTGAAGACGCCGAGGCCGAAGGCGAAGGGGAGGAGGATCTCCCGGAAGACGTACCTGTGGAGGATCTTGACGATCGAGCGAGGGTAGCAGGATGAGGCGGAATCGAACAGTGGATCGGCCGCTCATCGTCCACGGCGCGAACCCGGTGCTCGAGCTCCTGCGGAGCAGCCACCCCGTGACGCGCGTGCACCTCGGCCCGGGGCCTCGCACGCGAGAGCTGGCGGTCGCCGCGCGCGAGCGCGGCGCCCCCGTCGTGCAGGAAGCCGACCGCGGTGCGCTGGCGCGCCTGGCCGGATCGCCCCATCATCAAGGGGCGGTGGCGATCGCACCGCCGTTCCGGTACGCCGCCCTCGAGTGCCTGCTCGCTCCGGAGCGCCGGAGCGCGCTCCTGCTCGATGGCCTTCAGGATCCCCGGAACCTGGGGGCGATCATCCGCACGGCCCGGGCGGTGGGGCTTGGCGGTGTCGTCCTGCCGCAGGATCGCAGCGTCGGCGTGACCGGCGTCGTGGCGGCGACCTCGGCCGGTCTCGTCTTCGGGCTGCCGGTCGTGCGGGTCCCGAACCTCGTCCGGGCCATGGGGGGGCTCAAAGACGCCGGCTACTGGCTCGTCGGGCTGGCCCCCGAGGCGCCCGACCGCCTCGGGGACCGCGAGCCGCCGCGGCGGATCGCCGTCGCCCTAGGTGGGGAGGGCGAGGGGCTGCGCCCCCTCGTCCGTCGGGCCTGCGACTTCCTGACCTCGATCCCGATGGCCCCCGGGGTCGATTCTCTGAACGTGGCCGTAGCCGCCGGGATCGCGCTCTACGCCCTCGTCAAGCCCCCGCCCCGGGCCTCCCGAGTCCCGGCAATTCCTTGACAGCGTCCGGAGCCGATGTTAGGAATGCAAATTTCATTCGACACCAAAGGGGATTTCTCCCCACCACCACGGGTTCGGCTTCGCTACTGAACGGCCCGCAAGCGGCCGAGGAGGGTTCCGCGGGAAGGCTGGGAGCGTGGGGCGCCGGCAGGGAGCGTCCGGCCCGCCGATGTAGCTCAGGGGTAGAGCAGCTGACTTGTAATCAGCAGGTCGTCGGTTCGACTCCGACCATCGGCTCGCGCGTCAACGGTTCTCGAGGCCAGGTGCGGAGAGGTACCCAAGTGGCCAAAGGGAGCAGACTGTAAATCTGCCGGCGTATGCCTTCGGAGGTTCGAATCCTCCCCTCTCCATTTCGAGACGCGGGAGTAGCTCAGGTGGTAGAGCGCGAGCCTTCCAAGCTCGGGGTCGCGGGTTCGATTCCCGTCTCCCGCTTCTATTGGCCTCCGGGGGCCCGTGCGCTCCTCGCGCGCTGCGCGCGCTGCGGTGCTCCGATACCCCCGGACCCCGCGCCGCACGCGGCGAAGCCGCGCGCGGCTTCTTCCCGGGGGCCCGTGCGGTGCTCGCGCCCTGCGGGCGCTGCGCTCTTCCGATGCCCCCGGACCCCGCGCCGCACGCGGCGAAGCCGCGCGCGGCTTCTGGGGGCGCGGCGGAGGTCGCGGAGGTCGATGTCTGCTCGCTGTGCCCACGTAGCTCAGGCGGCAGAGCACTTCCTTGGTAAGGAAGAGGTCACCGGTTCGAATCCGGTCGTGGGCTCCGCGGAGGGAGCCGCATGCGCGATCTGATCACGCTCGTCTGCGACGGATGCAAGCGGAAGAACTACACCACGACGAAGAACAAGAAGCGTACGACGGACAAGCTCGCGCTCAAGAAGTTCTGCCCGGCGTGCCGCAGCCACACGGTCCACAAGGAGGGCAAGGTCTAGCGGACCGGGGTGCGCCCCGGCGTGCGGGGTCAGTAGCTCGAACGGCTAGAGCACCGGACTCCAAATCCGGGGGTTGCAGGTTCGAATCCTGCCTGACCCGTGAGATGCCATGAACGCCATCGAGTCGCTGAAGCAGCCCATCGCGCGGTCGCGGGAGTTCCTCGAGGAATGCTGGGCGGAGCTCAAGAAGGTGCACTGGCCGGCACGCAAGGAAACCCAGGCGGCGACGATCGTGGTCATTATCGGCGTGGTCATCGTGGGACTGTACTTGGGGCTCGTCGACTTCCTGCTGTCCGTGATCATCCGACGGGCGCTGAGTTGATGGCCGAGGAAGGGGGACGAAACTGGTACGTGGTGCACACGTACTCCGGCTACGAGCACAAGGTGAAGGCGGCGCTCGAGGAGCGCATCCGCTCGCTCGGGAAGCCCGATCTCTTCGGACCGATCCTGGTCCCCTCCGAGAAGGTCGTGGAGCTCGTGAAGGGGAAGAAGAAGACGTCGTCCCGCAAGTTCTTCCCCGGCTACATCCTGGTCAACATGAAGCTCAACAACGAGACCTGGCACATCGTCAAGTCGACGCCCAAGGTCACGGGCTTCCTCGGTGGGGGAATGGACCCCAGCTCCATCCCGCCCATCTCGGAGGGGGAGGTGCGCGAGATCACGCACCAGATGGAGGAGGGGGCGGTCAAGCCGAAGCCGAAGGTGCTGTTCGAGCAGGGGGAGCAGGTGAAGGTGGTCGACGGTCCCTTCCAGGACTTCAACGGCGTCGTCGAGGAAGTGAAGCCGGACAAGGGAAAGCTCCGGGTGCTGATCAGCATTTTCGGACGTGCCACCCCCGTCGAGCTCGACTTCGTCCAGGTGGAGAAGGCGTGAGGGAAGGCTGAACGGATGGCGAAGAAGGTCATCGCGGAGATCAAGCTCCAGATTCCCGCCGGTCAGGCCAATCCCAGCCCGCCGGTCGGTCCGGCTCTCGGCCAGCGCGGCGTCAACATCATGGAGTTCTGCAAGGCCTTCAACGCGCAGACCCAGGCGCAGGCCGGGCTCATCATCCCGGTCATCATTACCGTCTATGCCGACCGGTCGTTCACGTTCGTCACCAAGACCCCGCCGGCAGCCGTGCTGCTCAAGCGCGCGGCAGGCATCGAGAAGGGATCGGGCGAGACGGGTAAGAAGAAGGTGGGCCAGGTGACCCGGCAACAGCTGGAGGAGATCGCGCGGCTCAAGATGCCGGACCTCACTGCGGCCGACCTCGCGGCGGCCGTCCGGACCGTGGAAGGCACGGCCCGGAGCCTCGGGCTCGAGGTCGTGTAGCGGATTCGCAGGAGCGACGAGACATGGCAAAGAGAAGCAAGCGCTATCGGGCAGCGGCCGCCAAGATCGAGCGGACGCGCCGCTACTCCCTCGAAGAGGCGGTGCGGACCATCGCGGCGGGCGACGGTAAGGCCAAGTTCGACGAGACGGTGGAGCTCGCGGTCAAGCTCGGAGTGGATCCCCGCCAGGCAGACCAGAACGTGCGCGGCACCGTCGTTCTGCCGCACGGCACCGGCAAGACCGTCCGCGTGCTGGTCCTCGCCAAGGGCGAGAAGGCCAAGGAGGCCACCGAGGCCGGCGCCGACCACGTCGGGGCCGACGACATCGTCAAGCGCATTCAGGACGAGCAGTGGCTCGAGTTCGACACCGCGATCGCCACGCCGGACATGATGGGCGCCGTCGGAAAGCTCGGCAAGATCCTCGGCCCACGCGGCCTCATGCCGAATCCGAAGGTGGGGACCGTGACCTTCGACGTCGGCAAGGCGGTGCGTGAGGCGAAAGCGGGCAAGGTCGAGTTCCGGGTCGAGAAGGCGGGCATCGTGCACGTGCCGATCGGCAAGCGAAGCTTCGGCGCCGAGCGGCTCCTCGAGAACGCCCACACCCTGCTGGCCAGCCTGATCCGCGCCAAGCCGGCCGCGGCCAAGGGCAACTACATGCAGAGCGTCGCGCTCTCGACCACCATGGGGCCCGCGGTACGCATCGACCCGGTGGCGGCACGTGCGGCGGCGGCCTGAGAGGACGCGATGAAGCGGGCAGAGAAGGTGGAGGCGGTGCACGAGCTGGAGGGCGATCTTCGCCGCGCCACCGTGGCGGTGCTCGCCGACTACCGCGGGCTGACGGCCGGGCAGATGAACCGTCTCCGCAAGGCGGTCCGCGAGGCCGACGGGCGATGCCGCGTCGCCAAGAACACCTTTGCCCGGCGCGCGGTCGACGCGTCGCGGCGGCCGTCGCTCGAGCCGTTGCTGCGCGGCCCGCTCGCCATGATCCTCGGCTTCCGCGACCCGGTGGCCATCGCCAAGCTGGCGGTCAAGTTCGCCGAGGAGCTGCCGAAGCTCGAGATCAAGGCCGCGATGCTCGGCGACCGGATCCTGCCGGCCGCCGAGGTGAAGGCGCTCGCGACGCTGCCGTCGCGGGAGGTCCTGCTCGCCCGGCTCCTCGGCTTGCTGCAGGCGCCCGCCACGCAGCTCGTGCGGACGCTCAACGAGCCGGCAGCCCGCCTCGCCCGCCTGGTGGACGCGCTCGCCAAGCGAGCCGGTCACGAGGCGCCGGCCCCTGCCGGCGAGCCAGAAGAGTGAAGGGTTTTCCAACCCGGAAGGAGTGGTGATTCGATGGAAGTGACGCGCGAGCAGGTGAAGGATTTCCTGAAGAACATGAGCCTCCTCGACGCCTCAGCGCTCGTGAAGGAGCTGGAGGCCGAGCTCGGGGTCTCGGCCGCGGCGCCGATCGCCGTTGCGGCGGCAGGTCCGGCGGCCGGCGGCGGCGCCGCGGCGGCGGCGCCCGAGAAGGAGGACTTCACGGTCGTCCTCGCGGGCGGCGGTGAGAAGAAGATTCAGGTGATCAAGGTGGTGCGCGAGCTCACGGGGCTCGGCCTCAAGGAGGCGAAGGACCTGGTCGACGGCGCGCCCAAGCCGCTCAAGGAGGGCGTGCCGAAAGCCGAGGCCGAGGCGATCAAGAAGAAGATCGAGGAGGCCGGCGGCACCGTCGAGCTCAAGTAGAGTGACACCCGTGGGGAGTTCAGTGGAGACGTATCGATGAGCACTCAGGTGGTTCAGACCTCTCGTGTACCGAACAACCTTCGCGCGCGCCGAACCTTCGGCCGCATCAAGAAGATCATCGACATTCCGAACCTGATCGAGATCCAGCGTCGCTCGTACGAGGAGTTCCTGCAGAAGGACGTCACGCCCGAGCAGCGCAAGGACCAAGGCCTGCAGGCGGTCTTCAAGTCCGTCTTTCCCATCAAGGACTTCAACGAGACCGCCTCGCTCGAGTTCGTGAGCTACACGCTCTCCGAGCCCAAGTACGACGTCGAGGAGTGCCACCAGCGGGGCATGACCTACGCCGCGCCGCTCAAGGTCACCGTCCAGCTCGTCATCTGGGACGTCGACCCGGACAGCGGGGTCCGCTCGATCAAGAACGTGAAGGAGCAGGAGGTGTACTTCGGCGAGATCCCGCTGATGACGCGGCACGGGACGTTCATGGTGAACGGAACGGAGCGGGTCATCGTCTCGCAGCTCCACCGCTCGCCCGGCGTCTTCTTCGACCACGACAAGGGGAAGACCCACGCCAGCGGGAAGCTCCTCTACTCGGCGCGCATCATCCCGTATCGCGGCTCGTGGATCGACTTCGAGTTCGACCCGAAGGACATCCTCTACGTGCGCATCGACCGGCGCCGGAAGTTCCACGCGACGGTCCTCCTGCGCGCGCTCGGCATGACCACCGAGGACCTCCTCAACTACTTCTACCGGCGCGACACGGTCGTGCTCGAGGGCCGCAAGGCGGCCAAGGTCTTCCAGGCCGATCACCTGGTCGGCGTGAAGGCCTCGCGGGACATCCGCCATCCGCAGTCGAACGAGCTGATCGTCAAGGAAGGCCGCAAGTTCACCAAGATGGCGCTCAGGCAGATGGAGCAGGCGGGCATCAGCCAGATCCCGATCGCGCTCGAGGAGGTGATCGGGCGGGTCTCGGCGCACGACGTCAAGGACGCGAAGAGCGGCGAGGTGCTGCTCGCGACCAACGAGGAGATCACCGAGGAGAAGCTGGAGGCGCTCCGCCAGCGCGGGGTGAACAAGGTCGAGGTCCTCTTCCTCGACGACTCGCACATCGGGCCCTCGCTTCGGAACACCCTCCTCCAGGACCGCATCCCGAGCCCGGAGGAGGCGATCCTCGAGATCTACCGGCGGCTGCGCCCCGGCGATCCGCCCACGCCCGAGACCGCGACCGCCTTCTTCAACAACCTCTTCTTCAACCCCGAGCGCTACGACCTGTCGCGGGTCGGGCGCCTGAAGCTCAACCACAAGCTCAAGCTGAACGTGCCGCTCGACCAGGGCACGCTGCGGCGCGAGGACATCCTCGAGGTCGTCCGCTATCTGATCCTGCTGAAGAACGGCATCGGGCAGATCGACGACATCGACCATCTCGGCAACCGGCGCGTCCGTGCCGTCGGCGAGCTCGTCGAGAACCAGTACCGCATCGGGCTCGTCCGCATGGAGCGGGCGATCAAGGAGCGCATGAGCCTGCAGGACATCGAGACGCTGATGCCGCAGGAGCTCATCAACTACAAGCCGGTATCCGCCGTGATCAAGGAGTTCTTCGGCTCCTCGCAGCTCTCGCAGTTCATGGACCAGACGAACCCGCTCTCCGAGATCACGCACAAGCGGCGCCTCTCGGCCCTCGGCCCGGGCGGACTCACGCGCGAGCGCGCGGGCTTCGAGGTGCGCGACGTGCACCCGACGCACTACGGTCGCGTGTGCCCGATCGAGACGCCGGAAGGACCGAACATCGGGCTGATCGCCTCGCTGTCCACCTATGCGCGCGTGAACGAGTTCGGCTTCGTCGAGACGCCGTACCGCCGGGTCAAGGACGGCCGCGTGACCGACGAGATCGTGTACCTCTCGGCGCTCGAGGAGGAGGAGCACACGATCGCCCAGGCGAACGCGCCGATCGACGCCAAGGGGCACTACACGGCGGATCTGGTCTCGGCTCGCCTGGGCGGCGAGTTCACCATGGTGCGCCCCGAGCAGGTCGAGTTCATGGACGTGTCGCCGAACCAGCTCGTGTCGGTGGCCGCCTCCCTCATCCCCTTCCTCGAGAACGACGACGCCAACCGGGCGCTCATGGGCTCCAACATGCAGCGCCAGGCGGTGCCGCTGCTGAGGACCGATGCGCCGCTCGTCGGCACCGGCATGGAGCGCGTGGTCGCGCGCGACTCGGGCGTCACGGTCGTCGCGCGCCGCGACGGCGTGGTCGAGCAGGTCGATTCGACCCGCATCGTGGTGAAGGCCGACCGCCCGTCGCAGGACGGGCGCGACCCCGGCGTCGACATCTACAACCTGATCAAGTACCAGCGCTCGAACCAGAACACCTGCATCAACCAGCGTCCGATCGTGGTCGTGGGCGACCACGTCAAGGCGGGGGACGTCATCGCCGACGGTCCGTCGACGGAGATGGGCGAGCTTGCCCTCGGGCGCAACGTGCTGGTCGCCTTCATGCCGTGGGGCGGTTACAACTTCGAGGATTCGATCCTCATCTCCGAGCGCGTCGTCAAGGACGACTTCTTCACCTCGGTCCACATCGAGGAGTTCGAGTGCGTCGCGCGCGACACCAAGCTCGGTCCCGAGGAGATCACGCGGGACATCCCGAACGTCGGCGACGAGGCGCTGAAGGACCTCGACGACTCGGGGATCATCCGCATCGGCGCGGAGGTGAAGCCGGGCGACATCCTGGTCGGCAAGATCACGCCGAAGGGCGAGACCCAGCTCTCGCCCGAGGAGAAGCTCCTGCGCGCGATCTTCGGCGAGAAGGCGGGCGAGGTGCGGGACACCAGCCTCCGGGTCCCGCCGGGCGTCGAGGGCACGGTCATCAATGCCCGCGTGTTCTCCCGCAAGGGCATCCAGAAGGACGAGCGGTCGCGTGCGATCGAGGAGGACGAGGTCGCCAAGCTGCGGAAGGACCAGCAGGACGAGATCCGGATCATCCGGGAGAGCGCCGGCAAGAAGGTGCTCAAGCTCCTCCAGGGCAAGGTGACGACGGCGCGCCTCACCGACGACACCCGCAAGGTCCTGCTCCACAAGGGCGTCGAGATCGCACCCGAGATCCTCGCGCAGGTCCCCTCGAACTACTGGGGCGACATCAAGGTGGGCGACGAGCGCGTCGAGGACGAGCTCTCGCGGCTGGTCGAGGGGATGCAGGAGCAGATCGACCTCATCAAGATGGTCTTCAACGAGAAGATCGAACGGCTCAAGAGCGGCGACGAGCTCCCGCCCGGCGTCATCAAGATGGTCAAGGTCTTCGTCGCCATCAAGCGCAAGCTCCAGGTCGGCGACAAGATGGCCGGGCGCCACGGCAACAAGGGCGTGCTGTCGCGCATCCTGCCCGAGGAGGACATGCCGTACCTCGCCGACGGGACGCCGGTCGACATCGTGCTGAACCCGCTCGGGGTCCCGAGCCGCATGAACGTGGGTCAGATCCTCGAGACCCACCTCGGCTGGGCGGCGCGCGAGCTCGGCGGCCAGATCGAGTCCGACCTCGAGAGCGACGGGCGGCCGAACGTCGAGGCGCTGCGCAAGAAGCTGAAGGAGCTCTACGCTTCGAAGGAGCTCTCGGACTTCGTCGATGCGCTCGCCGACGACGACATCGTGAAGCTCGCCAAGAAGGCGTCGAAGGGCATCCACGTGGGGTCGCCCGTGTTCGACGGCGCCTCGGAGGAGGAGATCTTCAAGCTGATGGCGCGGGCCACGCTGCCCGCCACCGGCCAGACGCGGCTCCACGACGGACGGACCGGCGAGTCCTTCGCCCACGAGGTGACGGTGGGCGTCATGTACATGATGAAGCTCCACCATCTGGTCGACGACAAGATCCACGCGCGCTCGACCGGTCCGTACTCGCTGGTCACGCAGCAGCCGCTCGGCGGTAAGGCACAGTTCGGCGGCCAGCGGCTCGGGGAGATGGAGGTCTGGGCCCTCGAGGCGTACGGCGCGGCCTACACGCTGCAGGAGATGCTCACCGTCAAGTCGGACGATGTGGCGGGTCGCACCCGCATGTACGAGGCGATCGTCAAAGGCGAGAACGTCCTCGAGCCCGGGCTGCCCGAGTCCTTCAACGTCATGGTGAAGGAGCTCCAGAGCCTCGCGCTCGACATCGAGCTCACCGAAGACCGGCCGGCAGGAGATTGATCCGATGATGGAAGACTTGTTCAGCCTCTTCGAGAAACCCAAGAACCCTCTGAACTTCAACGCCATTCGCATCTCGCTGGCGTCGCCGGAGAAGATCCGGTCGTGGTCGCACGGCGAGGTGAAGAAGCCCGAGACCATCAACTATCGCACGTTCAAGCCCGAGCGGGATGGGCTCTTCTGCGCGAAGATCTTCGGCCCCACCAAGGACTACGAGTGCAACTGCGGCAAGTACAAGCGCATGCGCCACCGCGGCGTCGTGTGCGAGAAGTGCGGCGTCGAGGTGATCCAGTCGAAGGTGCGGCGCGAGCGCATGGGCCACATCGACCTCGCCACACCCGTGGCGCACATCTGGTTCCTCAAGAGCCTTCCCTCGCGCATCGGCACGCTCCTCGACATGACGCTCAAGGAGCTCGAGAAGGTCCTCTACTTCGAGTCCTACGTCGTCGTGGACCCCGGGACGACGTCGCTCAAGGAGGGCGAGCTCCTCACCGAGAGCCGCTACCGCAAGCTCGTCGAGGAGCACGGGCCCGACACCTTCCGCGCCGAGATGGGCGCCGAGGCCGTCCGCGAGCTGCTCTCCAAGCTCGACATCGACAAGCTCTTCGTCGATCTGCGGGTCGAGATGAAGGAGGCGACGAGCGAGGCACGGCGGAAGAAGATCTCCAAGCGCCTGAAGGTCGTCTCGGCGCTCAAGAACTCCGGCAACCACCCGGAGTGGATGATCCTCGCGGTCGTCCCGGTGATCCCGCCCGACCTCCGGCCGCTCGTGCCGCTCGACGGCGGCCGGTTCGCCACCTCGGACCTGAACGACCTCTACCGGCGCGTGATCAACCGCAACAATCGCCTGAAGCGCCTCATGGAGCTCAACGCGCCCGACATCATCATCCGCAACGAGAAGCGGATGCTGCAGGAGGCGGTCGACGCGCTCTTCGACAACGGCCGCCGCGGCCGCGCCATCACCGGCCCGAACAAGCGTCCCCTCAAGTCGCTCTCCGACATGCTGAAGGGGAAGAGCGGGCGCTTCCGCCAGAACCTCCTCGGCAAGCGCGTCGACTACTCGGGCCGCTCGGTGATCGTCGTCGGCCCCGAGCTGCGGCTCCACCAGTGCGGGCTGCCGAAGAAGATGGCGCTCGAGCTGTTCAAACCCTTCATCTACAACAAGCTCGAGGAGCGCGGCTACGTCACGACCATCAAGAGCGCGAAGAAGATGGTCGAGAAGGAGCGGCCCGAGGTCTGGGACATCCTCGACGAGGTGATCCGCGAGCACCCGGTCCTCTTGAACCGCGCCCCGACGCTCCACCGGCTCGGCATTCAGGCGTTCGAGCCGATCCTCATCGAGGGCAAGGCGATCCAGCTCCACCCCCTCGTCTGCGCCGCCTACAACGCCGACTTCGACGGCGACCAGATGGCGGTGCACGTGCCCCTCTCGGTCGAGGCGCAGGTCGAGGCCCGTGCCCTCATGATGTCGACCAACAACATCCTCTCGCCGGCGCACGGGAAACCGATCATCGTGCCGACGCAGGACATCGTGCTCGGCCTCTACTTCATGACCCGTGAGCACCTCGGCACCCAGGGGCAGGGTCGCACCTTCGCCAACTTCGACGAGGTCCGGATCGCCTACGACCAGGGCGAGGTCGACCTGCAGGCGCGCATCCGGGTGCGCGTCCCCGCCGCGCTGGGCGGCAACGGGCAGGTCATCGATTCGACCGTCGGCCGTGTCCTCCTCTACGAGATCGTCCCGCCCGAGATCGCCTTCGCCGAGGTCAACAAGGTCATGAAGAAGAAGGAGCTCGGGACCTTGATCGACCTCTCCTACCGCCACGCCGGCAACAAGGCGACGGTGATCTTCGCCGACCGGCTGAAGGACCTCGGCTACGAGCAGGCGACCAAGGCCGGCATCTCGATCGGCATCAAGGACATGGTGATTCCCCCGAGCAAGCACACGCTCCTCGACGAGGCCAACGCCGCCGTGCGGGAGATCGAGGACCAGTACAACAAGGGCCTCATCACGGACGGCGAGCGCTACAACAAGGTGGTCGACATCTGGGCCGAGGTGACCGACCGCATCGCCGACGAGATGCTGCGCGAGCTCGGCACGCAGGAGGTGCGCGACACCGACGGCAACGTCCGGCGTATCCCGTCCTTCAACCCGATCTTCATGATGGCCGACTCGGGCGCGCGCGGCTCCGCCCAGCAGATCCGCCAGCTGGCCGGCATGCGTGGCCTCATGGCGAAGCCGTCGGGCGAGATCATCGAGACCCCGATCACCGCCAACTTCCGCGAGGGTCTCACCGTGCTCCAGTACTTCATCTCGACGCACGGCGCGCGGAAGGGCCTCGCCGACACGGCGCTCAAGACCGCCAACTCGGGGTATCTGACGCGCCGGCTGGTCGACGTCGCCCAGGACTCGATCATCACCGAGCAGGACTGCGGGACGCTCGACGGCATCGAGATGACGCCGCTCGTCGAGGGCGGCGAGGTCATCGAAGGCCTCGGGGACCGCGTCCTCGGCCGGGTCGCGCTCGAGGACATCCGGGACCCGTTCACCAACAACGTCATCGTGCACGCCAACGACGAGATCGACGAGGCCAAGGTGGCGGCCATCGAGGAGGCGGGCCTCGAACGGGTGAAGATCCGCTCCGTGCTCACCTGCCAGTCCCGCCAAGGCGTCTGCATGCAGTGCTACGGGCGTGATCTGGCGCGGGGGCACCTCGTCAACCTCGGCGAGGCGATCGGCGTCATCGCCGCGCAGTCGATCGGCGAGCCGGGCACGCAGCTCACGATGCGGACCTTCCACATCGGCGGCACGGCCAGCCGGCGCGCGGAGCAGACGGCGCTCGACGCGCGCAACGAGGGGTTCTTGAAGCTCATCAACGTGAGCACGGTCGAGGGCAAGGACGGCGACCTCGTCGTCATGAGCCGGAACGGCGAGGTGGCGATCGTCGACTACCCCGAGCCGAAGCGCGAGCGGGAGCGTGAGCGCTACCCGATCGTCTACGGCGCCAAGCTCAAGAAGCGTGACGGGGCCAAGGTGAAGGCGGGCGAGATGATCGCCGAGTGGGATCCCTACACCATCCCCATCGTCACCGAGGCGAGCGGCGTCGTGAAGTTCGGCGACATCATCGAGGGGATCACCATGGAGGAGAAGGTCGACGAGCGAACCGGCCTCTCCACCAAGGTCGTCGTCGACACCAAGGACGTGGACAAGCGGCCGCGCGTGACGATCAAGGACACCACGGGCCAGACCGCCAAGGTGACGGGCGGCAGCGGCGAGGCCCGGTACCTGCTCCCGGTCGGCGCCCACCTGAACGTGATCGAGGGCCAGCCGGTGGCGGCCGGCGACGTGATCGCCAAGATGCCGCGCGAGACGACCAAGACCAAGGACATCACCGGCGGTCTGCCGCGCGTCGCCGAGCTGTTCGAGGCCCGCAAGCCGAAGGAGTTCGCGGTCATCAGCGAGATCGACGGCATCATCTCCTTCGGCAAGGACACCAAGGGCAAGCGCAAGGTCATCGTGACGCCCGAGGTCGGCGAGGCGCGCGAGTACCTGATCCCCAAGGGCAAGCACATCAGCGTCCATGAAGGGGACTACGTGAAGGCCGGCGAGCCGCTGATGGACGGCAGCTCCAACCCCCACGACATCCTCACCATCCTCGGCGAGAAGGCGCTCGCCAAGTACCTGGTCGACGAGGTGCAGGAGATCTACCGCCTGCAGGGCGTTCGCATCAACGACAAGCACATCGAGGTCATCGTCCGCCAGATGCTCCGCCGAGTGCGCATCAAGGAGGTCGGCGACACCGACTTCCTGATCGGCGACCAGGTGGAGAAGTGGCGCTTCGAGGAGGAGAACGAGCGGGTCCTCGGCCGCGGCGGACAGCCGGCCGTGGCCGAGCCGCTGCTGCTCGGCATCACCAAGGCCAGCCTCTCGACCGAGAGCTTCATCTCCGCGGCGTCCTTCCAGGAGACCACCAAGGTCCTCACCGAGGCGGCCATCAACGGAAAGGTCGACCGGCTCGTGGGCCTCAAGGAGAACGTCATCATGGGCCGCTTGATTCCGGCGGGCACCGGCGTGCCGAAGTACGCCAAGATGGAGGGCGTGACCGAGGAGCCCGCGGCCGCCGAGGAGCCGCTGCCGGCGCCCGAGGTGGCGCCCGAGGCGGTCGCGTGATGCGGCAAAACGTTGACAGTCGGGGGTTCGGCCCATAGGATCGCACATTTCGCCCGATGCCGACCATCAACCAGCTCGTGAAGCGAGGGCGCGCCATGAAGCGCGCCAAGCAAGCGGCGCCCGCCCTGCAAGGGTCGCCGCAGAAGCGGGGCGTGTGCACGCGCGTCTACACGCAGACCCCGAAGAAGCCGAACTCCGCCCTGCGCAAGGTGGCGCGCGTCCGCCTGACCAACGGTATCGAGGTGACCTCCTACATCCCCGGCGTCGGTCACAACCTGCAGGAGCACTCGGTGGTCCTCATCCGCGGGGGGCGGGTGAAGGACCTGCCCGGGGTTCGCTATCACATCATCCGCGGGACCCTCGACTCGATCGGCGTCCAGGATCGACGTCAGGGCCGCTCGAAGTACGGAGCGAAAAGACCGAAGTGAGGACGGCGGTCCTCGGGCCGGCGCCGCAGGGTTGCGGCTCCGGTCCCTGGCCGCGTGTGCACTGAGCCGCCATGCCACGGAAAGGTGAAGTCAAGCGTCGGGACATCCTGCCCGATCCCAAGTACCACGATCGAACGGTGACCAAATTCATCAACGCCATGCTCGTCGACGGCAAGAAGAGCCTCGCCGAGCGCGTCCTCTATCAGGCCCTGGCGATCGTCGGCGAGCGCGCCAAGGAGGACCCGCTCGGGGTCTTCAAGCGGGGGCTCGAGCAGGTGAAGCCGCTGGTCGAGGTCCGCTCGCGCCGGGTGGGCGGCGCCACCTACCAGGTGCCGGTCGAGGTCCGTCCGCAGCGGCGCATGTCCCTCGCCATGCGCTGGATCGTCCAGAACGCCCGCTCGCGTCCCGAGAAGTCGATGGTGGCCAAGCTCGCGGGCGAGATCCTCGACGCCGCGAACGCGCGCGGGGGGGCGGTCAAGAAAAAGGAGGACACGCACCGCATGGCGGAGGCCAACAAGGCCTTCGCCCACTACCGCTGGTAGTCGGTGCCACCGGCCATGCCTCGCCCCGTTCCGCTCGAGAGGACCCGCAACATCGGCATCATGGCGCACATCGATGCCGGCAAGACGACGACGACCGAGCGCATCCTCTACTACACCGGCATCAGCTACAAGATCGGCGAGGTCCACGAAGGCACGGCGGTCATGGACTGGATGGTGCAGGAGCAGGAGCGCGGCATCACCATCACGTCGGCCGCCACCACCTGCTTCTGGCAGGACCACCGCATCAACATCATCGACACGCCCGGGCACGTCGACTTCACGATCGAGGTCGAGCGCAGCCTGCGCGTGCTCGACGGCGCGGTCGCCGTGTTCTGCGGCGTCGGCGGCGTGGAGCCGCAGTCCGAGACGGTCTGGCGCCAGGCCGACCGCTACCAGGTGCCGCGCGTCGCCTTCGTCAACAAGATGGACCGCGTCGGCGCCGACTTCGACCGCGTCGTCCGTGAGATGCGCGAGCGGCTGCGGGCGAACCCCGTCGTCGTCCAGCTCCCGCTCGGTGTCGAGGACGAGTTCCGCGGCATCATCGACCTCGTCGCCATGAAGGCCATCGTCTGGGAGGACGAGAGCCTCGGGGCGCGCTACCGGGAGGAGGAGATCCCCGCCGACGTCCGGAGCGCGGCGGAGGCGGCGCGCGAGCGCCTCCTCGAGGCGCTCGCCGACGTGAGCGAGCCGCTCATGGAGCGGTACCTGAACGGCGAGACGATCTCCGAGGTCGACGTCCGTGCCGTGCTCCGCGCCGGAACCGTCGAGATGAAGCTCGTGCCGGTGTTCTGCGGGAGCGCCTTCAAGAACAAGGGCGTCCAGCTGCTGCTCGACGCCGTCGTCGCCTACCTCCCCTCGCCGCTCGACGTCCCGCCGGTCCGGGGCGTGAACCCGAACTCCGGCCACGAGGAGGAGCGTTTCGCACGCGACGACGAGCCGTTCACGGCGCTCGCCTTCAAGATCATGAGCGACCCCTACGTCGGCACGCTCACCTTCCTCCGCGTCTACTCCGGGGTGATGACCTCGGGCTCCTACGTCTACAACTCCGTGAAGGGCAAGAAGGAGCGCATCGGCCGGCTGCTCAAGATGCACGCCAACAAGCGCGAGGAGATCAAGGAGGTCTACGCCGGCGACATCGCGGCGGCGGTCGGTCTGCGTGACACGACCACGGGCGACACGCTGTGCGACGAGACGCGCCCGATCGTCCTCGAGCGCATGCAGTTCCCCGATCCCGTGATCTCCATCGCCATCGAGCCGAAGACGAAGGCCGATCAGGAGCGGCTCGGCGGGTCGCTCCACAAGCTCGCCACCGAGGATCCCTCCTTCCGGGTCTCGACCAACACCGAGACGGGGCAGACGCTCATCTCGGGGATGGGCGAGCTGCACCTCGAGATCATCGTCGACCGGCTGCTGCGCGAGTTCAAGGTCGACGCCAACGTCGGCAAGCCGCAGGTCGCCTACAAGGAGACGGTCCGCAAGGCGGTCGAGCACGAGGCCAAGTTCATCCGTCAGACGGGCGGCCGCGGGCAGTACGGCCACGTCGTGCTGCGCGTCGAGCCGCTGCCGGCCGGCGGCGGCTTCGAGTTCGTGGACGGGACCAAGGGTGGCGTCATCCCGCGCGAGTACATCCCGGCGATCGAGAAGGGCGTCAAGGAGGCGATGGAGTCGGGCGTGCTCGCCGGCTACCCGGTGGTCGACGTGAAGGCGACGGTCGTCTACGGCTCCTACCACGAGGTCGACTCCTCGGAGATCGCGTTCAAGATCGCCGGCTCGATGGCCTTCAAGGAGGCGATGGCGAAGGCGTCGCCGGTCATCCTCGAGCCGATCATGTCGCTCGAGGTGGTGACGCCCGAGGAGTTCATGGGCGACGTGATCAGTGACATCAACCGGCGGCGTGGCCGCATCGCGGGGCAGGAGCCGCGGGGCAACGCGCAGGTCATCGCGGCGCACGTGCCGCTCGCCGAGATGTTCGGGTATGCCACGGATCTGCGGTCGCGCTCGCAGGGGCGCGCGACCTTCACGATGCAGTTCTCGCACTACGAGCCGGTGCCAAAGGGCGTCGGCCCCGAGGCGCTCCGCCAGGGCGGGATGCGTCTCGCGGAAGCTTCACAGCTGGGCTAAGAGCGCGACGGAGGGAACACCGCCATGGCGAAGGCAAAGTTCGAGCGCAAGAAGCCGCACGTCAACGTGGGGACGATCGGACACATCGACCACGGGAAGACGACGCTCACGGCAGCGATCACCAAGGCCCAGGCTGCGAAGGGCTTCGGGCAGTTCGTGCCCTTCGACCAGATCGACAAGGCGCCCGAGGAGCGCGAGCGCGGCATCACCATCGCGACCGCGCACGTGGAGTACGAGACCGGGAAGCGCCACTACGCCCACGTCGACTGCCCGGGCCACGCCGACTACATCAAGAACATGATCACCGGGGCGGCCCAGATGGACGGCGCGATCCTGGTGGTCGCCGCCACGGACGGCCCGATGCCCCAGACGCGCGAGCACATCCTGCTGGCCCGCCAGGTCGGCGTTCCCGCGATCGTCGTCTACATGAACAAGGTCGATGCGGTCGAGGACAAGGAGCTCCTCGACCTGGTCGAGCTCGAGGTGCGGGAGCTGCTCTCCAAGTACGAGTTCCCGGGCGACGAGATCCCGATCATCCGCGGCAGCGCGCTGAAGGCGCTCGAGGGCGATCCGGGCGAGCTCGGCGCCGGCTCCATCCAGAAGCTCATGGACGCGGTCGACAACTACATCCCCGAGCCGAAGCGCGAGGTCGACAAGCCCTTCCTGATGCCGGTCGAGGACGTGTTCTCGATCAGCGGCCGCGGCACCGTGGCCACCGGCCGCGTCGAGCGCGGCAAGATCAAGGTGGGCGAGGAGGTGGAGATCGTCGGCATCAAGCCGACCACCAAGACCGTCGTCACCGGCGTGGAGATGTTCCGCAAGCTCCTCGACGAGGGCCTCGCGGGCGACAACATCGGCTGCCTGCTGCGTGGCGTGAAGCGCGAGGACATCGAGCGCGGCCAGGTGCTCGCGAAGCCCGGCTCGATCACGCCTCACACGAAGTTCCAGGCGGAGGCCTACGTCCTCACCAAGGAGGAGGGCGGCCGGCACACGCCCTTCTTCAACGGCTACCGGCCCCAGTTCTACTTCCGGACCACCGACGTGACGGGCGTTTGCACGCTGCCGGAGGGCACCGAGATGGTGATGCCGGGCGACAATGTGCAGGTCAAGGTGGACCTCATCACTCCCATCGCAATGGACGAGGGGCTGCGCTTCGCGATCCGCGAGGGCGGGCGCACCGTCGGCGCCGGCGTGGTGACGAAGATATTCGAGTAAACGCGACGTGAACGAGAAGATCCGCATCCGCTTGAAGGCGTACGATCACCGGTTGCTCGACCAGTCGGTGCGCGAGATCGTGGAGACCGTGCGCCGGACGGGCGGACGGGTTGCAGGGCCGATCCCGTTGCCGACGCACATCGAGCGCTTCACGGTGAACCGCTCGCCGCACGTCGACAAGAAGTCACGCGAGCAATTCGAGATCCGCACCCACAAGCGGCTGCTCGACATCCTCGAGCCCACGCAGCAGACCATCGACGCACTCGGCAAGCTCGACCTGGCTGCCGGGGTCGACGTGGAGATCAAGCTGCAGTAGCCATGGCGCTCCCAGGTCTCATCGGACGGAAGCTCGGCATGACGCAGGTGTATACCGCCCAGGGCATCCTCGTGCCGGTCACCGTCCTCCAGGCGGGCCCGTGTACGGTGGTCGCCACCCGCCAGCCCGAGCGCGACGGCTACGCCGCCGCCCAGCTCGGCTTCGGCTCTGCCAAGACGGGGCGGCTGTCGAAGCCCGTGCAAGGCCAGTTCAAGAAGGCGGGGACCGGCGCCTTCGCCGTGCTGCGCGAGTTCCGGCTCGCGGGCGAAGAGGCGCCCGCGGTCGGCGCCGAGGTTCGGGTCGGCGACGTCTTCAAGCCGGGCGAGGTGGTGCATGTCGCCGGCGTCACCAAGGGCCGCGGCACCGCCGGCGTCATGAAGCGACACAACTTCGCGGGCTTCCCGGGCTCGCACGGGACGCACGAGTACTTCCGGCACGGGGGCTCGATCGGCAACCGCTCCTTCCCGGGTCGCATCTTCAAGGGCAAGCGCATGGCCGGCCGCTACGGCGCGGAGCGGGTGACGACCCGGAACCTCGAGGTCGTCGCCGTGCGGCCGGACGAGAACCTCCTGCTCGTCCGTGGTGCCGTGCCGGGCGCCCGCCACGGCACCGTCGTGATCCACAAGCCCGCGTCGGAGGCGCGCCGATGAGCCCGGAGACCGTGAGCCTGCCGGTGCTGTCGCAGGCGCGCGAGCGCGTCGGTGAGGTGAGCGTCCCCGCAACGGTCATCGCCGGTCCGGTGCGCGAGGCCCTTCTCCACGAGGCGGTGCGCAGCCAGCTGGCTGGCCGGCGCGCCGGTACGGCCGCGACCAAGACCCGCGGGCTGGTCAGCGGCGGCGGCAAGAAGCCGTGGCGCCAGAAGGGCACCGGACGGGCCCGCGCCGGCAGCATCCGCTCACCGCTCTGGGCGGGCGGCGGCACGATCTTCGGCCCGCAGCCGCGTGACTACACCTACCGGCTGCCCAAGTCCGCACGCCAGGCGGCGCTCCGTGCGGCGCTGGCAGCGCGCCACGCGGCGGGCAAGCTGCTCGTGGTCGACGGGCTCAGCCTGCCGGCCGCGAAGACGAAGCACATGGTCGAGTGCCTGGCCGGGCTCGGGCTCGCCGAGGCACCGAGCGTGCTCGTCGTGCTCGGTGCGGCGGACGAGACCATCATGCGTGCCGCGCGCAACCTGCCCCGGGTGAAGGTGCTCCGCGCCGGCGGACTCAACGTCTACGACGTCCTCGGCCACGTCGAGATCGTCTTCACCCGCCCGGCGCTCGAGCAGGTGGCGAGCCGGCTCGCCGCGCCGGAGGTCACGGCGTCATGAACCCCGCCGAGGTCGTGCAGGGTCCGGTGATCACCGAGAAGGGCACGCTGGTGAACGAGATCGGCAACCAGGTCGTGTTCCGCGTCCACCCCCGCGCCAACAAGGTGGAGATCCGACACGCCGTCGAGACGCTCTTCAAGGTCAAGGTGGAGAAGGTGCGGACGTCCCGCCTGCTCGGCAAGGCGCGGCGCGTGGGCCGCCATCTCGGCCGGCGCCCGAACTGGAAGAAGGCCTACGTGACGCTCGCCGAGGGCAGCCGCATCGACTTCTTCGAGGGAGCCTGAGGGATGCCCACCGTTCAGTTCAGGCCGACGTCGCCCGGTCGCCGCTTCCAGACGGGTCCCGACTTCAACGAGATCACCAAGGAGGCGCCGGAGCCCTCGCTCACCGCGCCGCTGCGCAAGTCGGGCGGCCGCAACAACCTCGGCCGCATGACGATCCGGCATCGGGGCGGGGGGCACAAACGCCTCTACCGGCTCGTGGACTTCAAGCGCGACAAGGAGAGCGTGCCGGCCAGGGTGGCGGCCATCGAGTACGACCCCAATCGCTCGGCGCGGATCGCGCTCCTGCACTACGCGGACGGCGAGAAGCGCTACATTCTGGCGCCGGTCGGGCTCGGCGTCGGCGACAAGGTCGAGGCGGGCCCGAAGGCGGACATCAAGCCGGGCAACAGCCTGCCGCTGGCGAACATCCCGCTCGGCACGACGGTGCACAACGTCGAGTTCCGCGAGGGCCGCGGGGGACAGCTCGGGCGCAGCGCCGGGTCCGGCATCCAGCTGATGGCAAAGGAAGGCGACTACGCGCTGCTCAAGCTCCCCTCGGGGGAGCTGAGACGCGTGCGACTCGCCTGCCGGGCGACGATCGGGCAGGTCGGCAACCTCGAGCACGAGAACATCTCGTTCGGGAAGGCCGGCCGGATCCGCTGGCTCGGGCGGCGGTCCAGTGTGCGCGGGATCGCCATGAACCCGGTCGACCATCCGCACGGCGGCGGCGAGGGACGCTCCAAGGGCAATCACCCCCAGACGCCGTGGGGCAAGCCGACCAAGGGCTACAAGACACGCCACAACAAGCGCACGGACCGCTGGATCCTCCAGCGGCGGAAGACAAAGTAGCGGAGGGAGGCGTGGCACGGTCGGTCAAGAAGGGCCCGTTCGTCGACGCACACCTCATGAAGAAGGTGCGCGCGATGCTCGAGTCGGGCGAGAAGCGGGTGGTGAAGACGTGGTCGCGCCGTTCGACGATCACGCCGGACATGCTGGGCTTCACCTTCGCCGTGCACAACGGACGGAAATTCATCCCCGTGTTCATCACCGAGAACGCGGTCGGGCACAAGCTCGGCGAGTTCGCGCCGACGCGCACGTTCCACGGACATTCGGGCGATCGAAAGGGCAAGGTCGAGGGCGCCGCCGCGGCCCCCGCGGCGCCGGCCGCGCCCCGCAAAGCGCCGGGGGCTGCGTGATGGAGGCGCGCGCGCAGAGCCGCTTCATGCGGATCACCGCGCAGAAGGCGCGGCTCGTCGTCGACCTGATCCGAGGCAAGCCGGTCGAGCGGGCACTCAGCCTCCTCGAGTATACGCCCAAGCGGGGGGCACGGCTCGTCGCCAAGACGCTCCGCTCCGCGGTCGCGAACGCGGAGAGCACCCAGCGCGTCGACATCGACCAGCTCTACGTGAAGCGCGCCTTCGTCGACGAAGGACCGACGGCGAAGCGCTTCCTCCCGCGCGCGCACGGCCGCGCCACCAAGGTCTTCAAGCGGACGAGCCACATCACCGTGGTCGTCGACGAACGTCCGAAGGGCGGGGAGGCATAGCGTGGGTCAGAAAGTCCATCCCAAGGGCTTCCGTCTCGGCGTCATCGAGAACTGGGACTCGCGCTGGTTCGCGCGCCGCGACTACGCGGACCTCCTGCACGAGGACATCAAGGTCCGGAACTTCTTGAAGAAGCGCCTCTATCATGCGGGGGTCTCGAAGATCGAGATCGAGCGCGCGGCGAACAAGGCGAAGATGAACATCCACACGGCGCGCCCCGGGATCGTCATCGGCAAGAAGGGCGCCGAGATCGACAAGCTCAAGCAGGAGCTCTCGAAGCTCACCAGCAAAGAGACCTTCATCAACATCCACGAGGTGCGGCGGCCGGACCTCGACGCCCAGCTCGTGGCCGAGAACGTCGCGCTCCAGCTCGAGCGCAGGGTCGCCTTCCGGCGCGCGATGAAGGAGGCGGTCGCGCGCGCCATGCGGATGGGCGCCCAGGGCATCCGCATCCAGTCTGCGGGGCGGCTCGGCGGCTCGGAGATCGCACGCACGGAGTGGTACCGCGAGGGGCGGGTGCCGCTGCACACGCTCCGCGCCGACGTGAACTACGGCCTGGCCGAGGCGAAGACCACCTATGGCGTGATCGGCGTCAAGTGCTGGATCTTCCGCGGCGAGGTCCTGACCAAGCAGGAGGAGGAGCAGCGCGCCGCCCTCGGCGTGTGATCCGCGACCGACATGCTCGCCCCGAAGAAGGTCAAGTGGCGGAAGATGCAGAAGGGCCGGCGGCGGGGGACCGCCTGGCGCGGGGCCACGCTCGCCTTCGGCGACTTCGGGCTCCAGGCGCTCGAGCGCGGCTGGCTCACGGCGCGCGAGATCGAGGCGGCGCGCGTCGCGCTCACCCGCTACATCAAGCGCGGCGGGCGGGTGTGGGTGCGGGTCTTCCCCGACAAGCCGCTCACCAAGAAGCCGGCCGAGACGCGCATGGGAAAGGGGAAGGGCTCGCCCGAGGTCTGGGTGGCGGTGGTCAAGCCCGGCCGCATGCTCTTCGAGATGGAGGGCGTGGAGGGCGGCCAGGCGCACGAGGCGCTCCGGCTCGCGGCGGCCAAGCTGTCGATCGCGACCGCGGTCCGCGAGCGGCACACGGTGGCGGCCTGACGGTGATGAAGGCGCAGGAATTCAGGGACATGAGCGACGACGAGCTCCGGGCGCGCGTGTCCGAGCTCACCGACACGCTCTTCCACCTCCGCCTCCGGCGCGCGACCGCGCAGCTCCCGAACCCGATGAAGGTGCGCGAGACCAAGCGCGACCTGGCGCGCGCCAAGACAACCCTCCGGCAGCGGGGGGAGCGGTCATGACGACGGGACGGCGGAAGCAGCGCGACGGCGTGGTCGTCTCGGACAAGATGACGAAGACGGTGGTGGTGGAGGTCGAGCGCCTCGTCCGGCACGGACGCTACCGCAAGTACCTGAAGCAGCGCATGCGCTACAAGGCGCACGACGAGAAGCGGCAGTGCCGCGTCGGTGACCGGGTGCGGATCGTCGAGACGCGGCCCCTGTCGCACGACAAGCGGTGGACGGTGCGGGCCATCCTCGGGCGGCGGGAGGGGGCGGGCGAGCCGCTGGTCGGCGGCGAGGTGCCGGCCGCCGGCGGGAGCGAAGGATAGGTCATGATCCAGGCGGAGAGCGTGCTCGACGTGGCGGACAACAGTGGGGCGCGAAAAGTCCTCTGCATCAAGGTGCTCGGGGGCACGCGGCGCAAGTACGCCTCGATCGGCGACATCATCGTCGTCTCGGTGAGGGAGGCGATCCCGAACGCCAAGGTGAAGAAGGGCGACGTCATGAAAGCGGTCATCGTGCGCACCGCGAAGGAGGTCGGCCGGACCGACGGCTCCTACATCCGCTTCGACACCAACTCCGCGGTGCTCATCGACAACGCGCGCGAGCCGATCGGGACGCGCATCTTCGGCCCGGTGGCGCGCGAGCTCCGCGCCAAGCGGTTCATGAAGATCATCTCGCTCGCCCCGGAGGTGCTCTGACCGATGGCGCTCGAGCGCATCCGCAAGGACGACACCGTGATCGTCATCGCCGGACGCGAGCGGGGCAAGACCGGCAAGGTACTCCGGCTATTGCCCGAGAAGAACCGCGTGGTGATCGAACGAGTGAACCTCGTCAAGCG
The DNA here is from genome assembly GCA_005888095.1 of Deltaproteobacteria bacterium. Classification (GTDB taxonomy): domain Bacteria; phylum Desulfobacterota; class Binatia; order DP-6; family DP-6; genus DP-3. The sequence goes on from VBKF01000101.1 coordinate 66,454, forward strand.
ACACCAGAAGCCGCGCGGCGTCCAGAGCCCGGGCGGGATCGTCGAGAAGGAGGCCTCGATCCACCTCTCGAACGTGCTGCCCATCTGCGGGCGCTGCAACAAGCCGGCGCGCGTCGGGCGGCGGCGCCTCGACGACGGGCGCGCGGCGCGGGTCTGCCGGCGCTGCGGCGAGCTGATGGACAGCGTGTGAACAGCATGGCGGCGCGACTGCGTGAGCGGTACACACAGGAGATCGTCCCGGCGCTCATGCGCGAGCTCGGCTACCGCAACGCGCTCGCCGTGCCGCGGCTCGAGAAGATCGTCCTCAACATGGGGCTCGGCGAGGCGACGCAGAACCCGAAGCTCCTCGACGGAGCCGTCGAGGAGCTCACGGCGATCAGCGGCCAGAAGCCGGTGGTGACCCGGGCCAAGAAGGCCATCGCCAACTTCAAGCTGCGCGAGGGGACGACGATCGGCGCCATGGTGACGCTGCGGGGCGACCGGATGTACGAGTTCTTCGAGCGCCTGGTCGGGGCGGCGCTGCCCCGGGTGCGCGACTTCAAGGGCGTGCCCGACCGCGCCTTCGACGGCCGGGGCAACTATTCGCTCGGCATCCGGGAGCAGATCATCTTCCCGGAGATCAATCTGGACAAGGTGGACAAGATCAAGGGGCTGACGGTCGTCATCTGCACGACGGCGCGGTCGGATGCGGAGGGCAAGACGCTGCTGCGGGCGCTCGGCATGCCCTTCCGAGCCTGACGGGGGCGCGACGGGATATGGCGAAGACGTGTCTCATGGTGAAGGCCTCGCGCCCGCCGAAGTTCAAGGTGCGCGCCTACAACCGCTGCCCGCTGTGCGGCCGCCCGCGGGCGTTCTACCGCCGCTTCCGCATGTGCCGGCTCTGTCTGCGGGACCTGGTGCGCCGCGGGCAGATTCCGGGCCTGGTGAAGGCGAGCTGGTGACGCGGCCATGCTGACCGACCCGATCGCCGACTTCCTCACGCGCATCCGCAACGCCACCGGCGCGCGCAAGGCCACCGTCGACATGCCGTGGTCGCGGCAGAAGGAGGCCCTCGCCAAGGTGCTGGCCGCCGAGGGTTACCTCGCCGGCACGACGGTCGTCGAGGCGCGCCCGCGGCCGGTCCTCCGCATCGAGCTGCGCTATGACGCCCAGCGGCGGCCGGTGATCGGCGGCCTCAAGCGCATCAGCCGGCCGAGCCTCCGCGTCTACGTGGGGTCCAAGGAGATCCCGGCCGTGCTCGGCGGCCTCGGGGTGAGCGTGCTCTCGACCCCCAAGGGGCTCCTGGTCGACCGCGACGCCCGGCGCGAGAACGTCGGTGGCGAAGTACTCTGCACGGTCTGGTAAAGAGAGAAGATGTCGCGCATCGGCAAACAGCCCCTCCCGCTGCCGCAGGGCGTCCGCGTCCACGCCGCCGACGGCGTCGTGCGCGTCGAGGGCCCCAAGGGGACGCTCGAGCGCCGCATCGATCCCGAGGTGAGCGCGGCGGTCGAAGGCGGGGTGGTCGTCGTCCGGCGGCGCGACGACTCGCGCCGCGGACGCAGCATCCACGGTCTCACGCGGAAGCTCATCGGCAACATGGTGGACGGGGTCACCAAGGGCTTCACCCGGGTGCTCGAGATCAACGGGGTCGGCTACCGCGCGGAGGCCCGCGGCAACGTGCTCTTCCTGACGCTCGGCTACTCCCATCCCATCGCCTTCCAGCTCCCGGCGGGGATCTCCGCCAAGGTGGACCGGCAGGTGGTGGTGACCCTCGAGGGCCCCGACCGCGAGCTCCTCGGGCACACGGTGGCGGCCATCCGCGAGCTCCGGCCGCCCGAGCCCTACAAGGGCAAGGGTGTCAAGTACGCAGAGGAAACGATTCGCCGCAAGGCGGGCAAGGCGGGCAAGGCGGCGGCGGGAGGGACACGCTGATGCGGACGAACGCGAAGGTGGTGGGGCGGGAGCGCCGGCGGACACGCGTCCGGCGCCGGGTGCGCGGCACGGACGAGCGGCCACGGCTGAGCGTCTTCCGGAGCCAGAAGCACACCTACGCGCAGCTGATCACCGACCAGTCGGGCAAGACGCTGCTCGCCGTCTCGACCCTGTCGCCCGACCTCCGTAGCGAGCTCCCGAAGACGTCCGACGTGGGCGCCGCCAAGCAGGTCGGCCTGCTCGTCGCCCGGCGCTGTCAGGAGCTGAAGATCCGGCGCATCGTCTTCGACCGGAACGGATTCCTCTACCATGGCCGCGTGCGCGCCGTCGCCGAGGGGGCGCGCGAGGGCGGCCTCGAGCTCTGAGGGAAGATCGACCATGCCGCATCCGAGTTCTTCGAGCGGTCCGCGTCGCGTCATCCTCGACGCGCAGGGCGTCGAGCTGAAGGAGAAGGTCGTCCACATCAACCGCGTTGCCAAGGTGGTGAAGGGCGGACGGCGGTTCAGCTTCAGCGCCTTGGTCGTCGTCGGCGACGGCAGTGGCCGCGTGGGCTTCGGGCTCGGCAAGGCGAACGAGGTCCCCGAGGCGATCCGCAAGGGCATCGACAAGGCGAAGAAGCAGATGATCGGGGTGCCGCTCGTCGACGGCACGATCCCTTACACGGTCACCGGCCGCTTCGGGGCGGGCGAGGTGCTGCTGAAGCCCGCGTCGGCGGGCACCGGGGTCATCGCGGGCGGAGGCGTGCGCGCCGTGGTCGAGCTCGCCGGGGTGAGCAACGTGCTCACCAAGTGCATCGGCTCGAACAACCCGCACAACATGGTGCGCGCGACGATGGCGGCGCTCACCCAGCTGAAAGACCCGGGCGCCGTGGCGGCGCTCCGTGGCAAGACCGTGGCGGAGCTGCGGCCGTGAGCGAGCGCATGGTGAAGATCCGGCTCCGCCGGAGCCCCATCGGCACGAGTCCACGGCAGCGCGAGACGCTGCGCGGCCTCGGCCTCAGGCGCGTCGGCAAGTCGGTCATCCTCAAGGACTCGCCCGCGGTGCGCGGCATGATGCGCGCCGTCGCGCACCTCGTCGAGACGGAGGGCTGATGGAGCAGCCGGTCGACCTGGGCCACCTCCACCCGGCGCCGGGCGCGAGTCGCCCGCGCAAGCGCGTCGGCCGCGGGCCGGGATCGGGGCAGGGCAAGACCGCCGGCCGCGGCCACAAGGGTCGGCGGTCCCGTTCGGGGGGCAACAGCCCGCCGGGCTACGAGGGCGGCCAGATGCCGCTCCAGCGGCGTCTGCCCAAGCGCGGCTTCCGCCCCGTCGCGCGGCGCGAGTACACGATCGTCAACCTCGAGCAGCTGGCGGCCTTTGCGCCGGGGAGCACGGTCGGACCCGAGGAGCTCCGGAGCCGGAGGCTCGCGCGCGGCGCGCGCCCCATCAAGTGCCTCGGCGACGGTACGCTGCCCCATGCCCTGACCGTCCGGCTGCACGCGTTCAGCAAGACGGCGCGCGAGCGGATCGCGGCCGCGGGGGGGACGGTGGAGACGATCGGTGTTTGAAGGCTTCGCCAACGCGTCCCGCGTTCCCGAGCTGCGCAAGCGGCTCGGCTTCACGGCCGTGGCCCTCGCCGTCTACCGGCTGGGCGTCGCCATCCCGACGCCCGGCATCGACGGCCAGGCGCTGGCGCAGTTCTTCGCCCAGGCGCGCAACAACATCGTCGGCCTGGTGAACCTCTTCTCGGGCGGCGCGCTCGAGCGCTTCTCGATCTTCGCGCTCGGCATCATGCCCTACATCAGCGCGAGCATCATCCTGCAGCTGCTCACGGTGGTCATCCCCTACCTCGAGAAGCTCTCGAAGGAGGGCGAGATGGGCCGCCGCAAGATCACCCAGTACACGCGGTACGGGACGGTGCTCCTCTCGCTCGTGCAGAGTTTCTTCATCTCGGTCGGCCTCGAGACGATCGAGGCGCCGGGCGGGGGCGGCGTCGTCTTCCAGCCCGGGTGGCACTTCCGCATGATGACCATGATCACGCTCACCACGGGCACCGCGTTCATCATGTGGCTCGGCGAGCAGATCACCGAGCGCGGCATCGGCAACGGCATCTCGCTCATCATCTTCGCGGGCATCGTGGCCGCCATGCCGTCGGCGGCCGCGACCACGTTCGAGTTCGTCAAGCAGGCGGAGCTCTCGATCCTGGTCGCGGTCTTCATCGTCGTCGTGATGGTCGCCGTGGTGGCGGCGATCATCTTCATGGAGCGCGCGCAGCGGCGCATCCCGGTCCAGTACGCCAAGCGGGTGGTCGGCCGTCGCATGTACAGCGGCCAGAGCTCGCACCTGCCGCTCAAGATCAACACCTCGGGCGTCATTCCGCCGATCTTCGCCTCCTCCATCCTGCTCTTTCCCGGCACGGTGACCAACTTCATCGACCATCCCGTGGCGCACTGGATCTCCCAGCAGCTCGCCCCCGGGACGTGGCTCTACACGCTCGCGTACGTCGGTCTCATCGTCTTCTTCTGCTACTTCTACACCGCGGTCACCTTCAACCCGGCCGACGTCGCCGACAACATGAAGAAGTTCGGCGGCTACATCCCGGGCATCCGGCCGGGCCAGCGGACGGCCGAGTACATCGACCGCATCCTCGTCCGCATCACGCTGCCCGGCGCCCTCTACGTGGCCGCCGTCTGCGTGCTGCCGACGATCCTCATCAGCCAGTTCAAGGTCCCCTTCTACTTCGGCGGCACGGCGCTGCTGATCGTCGTCGGTGTGGCGCTCGACACGGTCGCCGCCATGGAGACCCACCTGATCACGCGCAGCTACGAGGGCTTCATGAAGCGGGGGCGTATCCGAGGACGGCGTTAGTGGGGGTGCGGGCAGTGATCATGGGACCGCCGGGCGCGGGCAAGGGCACGCAGGCGAAGCTGCTCCAGGAGCGGCGCGGCGTGCCGCACATCTCCACCGGCGACATCCTGCGTGACGCGCGGCATGCGGGGACGGCGCTCGGCCGCGAGGCGGAGCGCTACATGGCGCAGGGGCTCCTCGTCCCCGACGACGTCGTCATCGGCATCGTCGCCGACCGGCTGGCCGCGCAGAACCACAGCCACGGCTTCCTGCTCGACGGCTTTCCGCGCACCGTGCGGCAGGCCGAGGCGCTCGACAGGATCCTCGGCGACCAGCGGCTCGACGCCGTGGTGTCGATCAACGTGCCCGAGGACGAGCTGGTGAGACGGCTGGCGGGCCGGCGCGTCTGCCGGCAGTGCGGCGCGATGTTCTGCCTCGACGACGCGGCGGTGCGCGCGGCCCGCTGCGACCGCTGCGCGGGCGAGCTCTACCAGCGCGAGGACGACCGGGAGGAGACGGTGCGAGCGCGGTTCGAGATCTACGCGCGCGACACGGCGCCCGTGCTCCGCTACTACCAGGACGCCGGCCTGCTGCACGAGATCTCGGGGGTCGGCAGCCGCGAGGAGATCTTCCAGCGCGTGGCGGCGAGCTTGCCATGATCCTGCTCAAGTCGCCCGAGGAGATCGAGCGCATGCGGCGCGCCAACGCCATCGTCGCCGAGATCCTGGCGGAGCTGCGGGCGCGGGTGCGGCCCGGCGTCACCACCGCGGAGCTCGACGCGCTGGCCGAGGAGCTCACGCGCCAGAAGGGGGCGCGTCCGGCGTTCAAGGGCTACGCCGTGGCCGGGCGCGTGTATCCGGCGTCGATCTGCATCTCGATCAACGACGAGGTCGTGCACGGCATCCCGTCGCCCCGGCGGGCGTTGCGCGAGGGCGACATCGTCGGGCTCGATTTCGGCGTCTGTTACGAGGGGTACTTCGGCGACGCGGCCGTCACCGTCCCCGTCGGGCGGGTCACACCCGAGGCCGAGCGTCTCATGCGGGTGACCGAGGCGGCGCTTGCCGCCGGGATCGACGCGATCCGGCCCGGGGCGCACGTGGGAGACATCTCGGGGGCCATCGAGGACACGGTCGCGGCGGCCGGCTTCTCGACGGTGCGCGAGTTCGTCGGGCACGGTATCGGCCGCAGCCTGCACGAGGATCCCCAGGTGCCGAACTACCGCACGGGCGCCCGCGGCGTGCGGCTGACCGACGGCCTCGTCCTCGCCATCGAGCCGATGGTCAACGCCGGACGGCCGGAGGTGTTCCTGAAGGAGGACGGGTGGACGGCGGCGACGCGTGACGGGCGGCTGTCGGCGCACTTCGAGCATTCCGTTGCAGTCACGGACAAGGGCCCGTATATCTTGAGTTTACTCTGAAGGGACCACGAGCATGCATGGGGACGCCATCGCGGTGAGCGGCACGGTGTCGCAATCGATGCCCAACGCCATGTTCCGCGTGAACCTGGACAACGGCCACCAGGTTCTCGCGCACCTCGCGGGCAGCGTGCGCCTGCGCTACGTGCGCATCGCGCCGGGCGACAAGGTCACGGTCGAGCTGTCGCCGTTCGACCTCTCACGCGGTCGCATCACCTTCCGGATGCGGTGAGGCTCGCGATGAAGGTGCGCGCATCGGTCAAAGCCATCTGCAAGAAGTGCAAGGTCGTGCGCCGGGCGGGGGTGGTCCGGGTCCTCTGCCCGAACCCGCGGCACAAGCAGCGTCAGGGCTAGGAGAGCGAAGGGGATGGCACGTATCGCGGGCGTCGACCTGCCGCACAAGAAGCGTATGGAGATCGCACTCACCTACATCTACGGGATCGGCCGCAGCTCGGCGCACAAGATCTGCACCGAGGCCAGCGTAGACCCGGGGCGGAGCAGCGACGAGCTCACCGACGACGAGATCACCCGGCTCCGCCGGGCCATCGACGCCGGCTACAAGGTCGAGGGAGACCTGCGCCGCGACGTCGCCGCGAACATCAAGCGGTTGGTGGATCTCGGCACGTACCGCGGGCTGCGGCACCGCCGGAACCTCCCGGTGCGCGGCCAGCGGACGCACACCAACGCGCGCACCCGCAAGGGTCCGCGCCGCGCGATCGCCGGCAAGAAGCCGGCGCCGTCGAAGGGGTGAGGAGGACCCATGGCGAAGCAGCCCGAAGCGGCCGGGGAGCGGCCCGCCACACCGGAAGCCGCTCCGGCTCGGCGCAAGAAGGCGAAGCGGATGGTGTCGGAAGGCGTGGTCCACATCCACTCCACCTTCAACAACACGATCATCACGATCACCGATCCCCAGGGGAACGTGATCGTGTGGTCGAGCGCCGGCTCCGTCGGCTTCAAGGGCTCACGCAAGGGGACGCCCTTCGCGGCCCAGGTGGCCGCCGAGGCAGCGGCCCGGAAGGCCGCGGAGCTCGGCATGCGCCAGGTGCAGGTCTACGTGAAGGGGCCGGGCGCGGGGCGCGAGTCGGCGCTGCGCAGCCTGCAGGCCGCGGGCTTCGCCGTGAGCGTCATCAAGGACGTCACGCCGATCCCACACAACGGCTGCCGCCCGCCCAAGCGGCGGCGCGTGTGAGGGCCTGAGCGGTGGCACGCTACACGGCGGCCTCCTGCCGGCTCTGTCGGCGCGAGGGTCTGAAGCTGTTCTTGAAGGGCGAGCGCTGCTACACGGACAAGTGCGCCATCGAGCGCCGCAACTACCCCCCGGGTGAGCACGGGCAGGCCCGGCCGAAGTTCTCCGAGTACTCGATCCAGCTGCGCGAGAAGCAGAAGCTCCGCCGCATCTACGGCGTGCTCGAGTCGCAGTTCCGCCGCTACTTCGCGATGGCGGATCGCGCGCGGGGCGTGACGGGCGAGACGCTGCTCCAGATCCTCGAGCGCCGGCTCGACAACATCGTCTACCGCCTCGGCTTTGCGACCTCGCGCGCCGAGGCGCGGCAGCTCGTCCGGCACGGCCACTTCCGGGTGAACGGCCGCAAGGTCGACATCCCCTCTTACCTCGTCCGGACGGGCGACGCGGTGAGCGTGCGCGAGCGGAGCCGCCAGGTGACGCGCATCCAGGAGGCGCTCGAGCTGGCCCAGCGCCGCGGCGTCCCCGAGTGGCTGGAGGTGGACCCCACCACGTTCACGGGGATCGTCAAGGCGTTCCCGACGCGCGCCGACCTGACCATGCCGATCAACGAGAAGCTGGTCGTGGAGCTCTACTCCAAGTAGACCACGCGAACAGAGGAAGGTGTCATGGAATTGCAGGACCTCTCGACGCAGAGTCCAGACGCGATCGTCCAGAGCAACTGGCGAGAGCTGATCAAGCCGAGACGGCTGGAGGTCGAGGAGAAGAGCCTCACGCCGACCTACGGGAAGTTCTTCGGCGAGCCGTTCGAACGCGGCTACGGCATCACCGTGGGCAACGCGCTCCGACGCGTGCTGCTCTCCTCACTGCAAGGGGCGGCGATCGTCGCCCTGCGCGTAAAGGGCGTGCTGCACGAGTTCTCGACCATCCCCGGCGTCACCGAGGACGTGACCGACATCGTGCTCAATCTGAAGGAGGTCCGCGTCAAGCTGCACGACGGGACGGTGGAGGAGACGGCGCGCATCCAGACCCGCGGCGAGCGCGAGGTCACTGCCGCCGACGTGCAGGCGGGGCCGCGGGTGGAGGTGCTGAACCCGCATCAGCACCTTGCGATGCTCGCCAAGGACGCCGAGCTCGACATGGAGCTCGTCATCCGGCTCGGACGGGGCTACGTCCCGGCCGAGCGGAACAAGCGGGAAGGGGACCCGGTGGGGACCATCCCCATCGATGCGGTCTTCTCGCCGGTCACCAAGGTGAACTTCACGGTGACCAATGCGCGCGTCGGCCAGCGGACGGACTACGACCGCCTGGTCCTCGAGGTGCATACGGACGGCAGCGTGAGACCCGAAGACGCCGTCGCGTACGCGGCCCGCATCCTGCAGGACCAGCTCTCGATCTTCGTCAATTTCGAAGAGACCGCGTCCCCGGCGGGCGCTGACGAGCGGCACGACGTCCCGTCCAACGAGAACCTCTACCGCTCGGTCGACGACCTCGAACTGACGGTCCGCTCGGCCAACTGCCTGCAGAACGCCGACATCAAGTACGTCGGCGAGCTCGTGCAGAAGAGCGAGCAGGAAATGCTCAAGACGAAGAACTTCGGCCGCAAGTCGCTCAACGAGATCAAGGAGTTCCTCCACGAGATGGGGCTGTCGCTCGGCATGAAGCTCGAGAACTTCCCGGCCCGGGAGGAGCTCGACCGGCGCCGCGCGCAGCGCGAGAAAGAGACGGCCTGAGCGATGCGCCACCGCGTGGCGGGCGTGAAGCTGTCGCGCACGGCGGCGCATCGCCGCGCGCTCTTCCGGAACCTCGTGACCGCGCTACTCGAGCACGAGGCGATCCGCACGACGGACGCCAAGGCGAAGGAGATCCGGCGCTGGGCCGACCGGATGATCACGCTCGGCAAGCAGGGCACGCTCCATGCCCGGCGGCGGGCGGCGGCCGTGCTCCGGCGCGCGAGCGTGGTGAAGAAGCTCTTCGACGACCTCGCGCCGCGCTACGCCGAGCGCAACGGCGGCTACACGCGCGTGGTGAAGCTCGGCCACCGTCTCGGGGACGCCGCGCACCTCTCGGTGGTGGAGCTGGTCGACCGCAAGGGAGCCGAGACCGAGCAGGCGCCGCAGAAGAAGAAGTCCCGCCGGCGCGACCGCGGCAAGGAAGCCCCCGCCCCCCACCGCCGCGCCGCGGCCGGGTAGCGCGAGCGGGCGGCGGGGAGGCGGGAAGCGGCACCGCCGCGGCTCCCGGTGCTCGCTTCACGCGCGCCTCGTAGCTGACGCGTCCCCCCGCAACTCCCCGCGCACGCGGAAGCTGCGTGGTCGCCACGCCCCTTCCCGCCCTGCACGGTCGCCGGCCGCGCCGCCGGTGCGTCGCCGGCGAGGCGGACACATCGGCGATCGCGCCGTTTGGACGAGCGTGGAGGAGCCGCCCAGCCGTGCGCGGGAAAGAACGTCTGGGGGATGCAGAAGCGCGCAGCGCGGCGGAGCCGCGCGAGCGACTGCTCGGCCCCCCAGGAGAGGTGGGAGCCGCCCGCGGCTTTGCCGCGGGCGAGCGACGGGGTCCGGGGGCATCGGAGCAGCGCAGGGCGCGGCGTAGCCGCGCCCGAGCAGCGGACGGGCCCCCGGAATCGACTTGACTGGCCCCTGGACCAGCCGATACAAAGCCCAAGATGGTCGCGTCCCGGCCCCTGCTCGCGCCGTACCCCGGCGACCGGCTTTGGCGCCGTGCGGACCGGGATGAAGCGGCACCTTGAAGCGCTCCTTCGCCAGGCGCTGAACGACGCGATCACGGCGGGAGAGCTCCCCGTCGACCGGCCGCCGCCCTTCACCGTCGAGGTGCCCGCCGACCTCAAGTTCGGAGACCTGGCGACGAACGTGGCACTCGTGCTCGCGCGGCAGGCCGGGAGGCCGCCGCGCGCCGTCGCCGACACGCTCCTGGCGCGGCTTCGCGATCCCGAGGGCTGGCTCGCCGGCACCGAGGTCGCCGGCCCGGGCTTCATCAACTTTCGCTTCGCGCCCTCGTTCTGGCGGATGCTGCTCGCCGAGGCCCTCGGCGCCGGCGAGTCGTACGGCCGCTCCACGGTCGGTGCGGGGCGCCGCGTGCAGGTGGAGTTCGTCAGCGCGAACCCGACGGGACCGCTGCACATCGGGCACGGGCGCGGGGCGGTCCTCGGAGACGTCACCGCGCGGCTCCTCGAGGCGGTTGGCTACGAGGTCGAGCGCGAGTACTACGTGAACGACTTCGGCCGGCAGATGGACATGCTCGGCCGGTCGACCTGGATCCGCCATCGCCAGCTGCGCGGCGAGGACGTGGCGCTCGGGGAGGACGCCTACCCGGGGGAGTACCTGATCGATGTCGCCCGAGCGCTGGCCGCCGAGCAGGGCGACGAGCTCGCGAGGCTGCCCGAGGCCGAGGCTGTCGCCCGGTGCCGTGAGTTCGCCGCGCGGGCGCTGCTGGCCGGGATCCAGGAAGACCTCGCGCGCTTCGGCGTCCGCTTCGATCACTTCGTCAGCGAGCGGGCGCTGCACGCCGAGAGCGTGTTCGCGCGCGCCCGCGCGGCGTTGCCCGCGGACCTTCTCTACGAGCAGGACGGGGCGCTCTTCTTCCGGACGACGCACTTCGGCGACGAGAAGGACCGCGTGGTCGTGCGAGGCAACGGCGAGCCCACCTACTTCGGCAGCGACATCGCGCACTACTATCGGACGCTCTCGCGCCGCTTCGACGCCCTCGTCAACGTGCTCGGCGCCGACCACCATGGCTACGTTGCGCGGCTGCGCGCGGTGGTGGCGGCGTTCGGCTTCGATCCCGCCGCGTTGCGCGTGCTGCTGGTGCAGCTCGTCAATCTGACGCGGGGCGGCGAGCCCGTCCGCATGGGAAAGCGCGCCGGGGAGTTCGTCACGCTCCGGGAGGTCGTCGACGAGGTGGGTGCGGACGCCGCGCGCTTCTTCTTCCTGCTCCGCAAGGCCGACAGCCAGCTCGATTTCGATCTCGAGCTCGCGAAGAAGCAGAGCACGGACAATCCGGTCTTCTACGTTCAGTATGCGCACGCCCGGATCGCAAGCGTGCTCCGACAGGCGGCTGACGCGGGCATCGTGCTCGCGCCCGAGCCCGATCTCACCCGGCTCGGCGACGGCGAGACCGAGCCGCTCCGGGTCCTCGTGACCTTCCCGGACGTGGTCGAGGCGGCCGCCCGCGACCTCGAGCCGCACCGCATCGTGTTCTACGCGCTCGACCTGGCCGCCGCCTTTCACCGCTACTACAACCAGCACCGCATCCTGAGCGACGATCCCGGCGCCACGCAGGCGCGGCTCGCGCTCGTGCGGTGCGTCCAGCAAGTGCTGCGGGCGGCCCTGGAGCTCGCGGGCGTCCGGGCGCCCGAACGGATGTGAGGAGAGGGACGATGGCGAACGAGCGGCGGAGCGGGCTCAGGTTCTGGGACCGGTTGATTCTCTTCACGGCGTGGGTGGCGACCTGCGGGCTCGTCTACCTGCTCGGTTTCTACGTGGGCAAGGGGACACAGATCGGGCGCCTGGGGCTCGAGGAGCGTGTCGTCCGGCTGCCCGTCACGTCGGCGCCGCCGCACGAAGGGCAGCGGCCGAAGAGCGACGGGGAGCTCACATTCTACGACACGCTGGTCGCCGGCCAAACGGCGGGACGACGGGCCGGCGAGCCGGCGGCTCCGGCCAAGGGCGCCGCGACTTCCGCGCATGAGGACGCGCCTGCGACCTCGGCGAAGGTAACCACCCCACATGAGAACGGCGCCGCAGCGCCCGCCAAGGGTGCAGCGACCACCGCGCACGTGGAGGAGCCGGCGCGGGCGAAGAGTGCCGCGACCACGGCACACGGAGACGGGCGCCCGGCGCCCGCGGCGGCCCCGCGGCCCGCGACCGGCAAGAGCGCACCCCCGCCGGCCCGCGCCGGGAGCCCCAAGCCGCCGTCGGCTCCCGTCGCGGCGCCGGCGAGCCCGAGGCCGGCACCGCAGGTGGAGGCGCATGTGCCGCCGCCTGCCCCGCCTCTTCCCGCCCGCTTCGAGCCTTCGGCCGGCGGCGGCTGGACGGTGCTGGCCAATCCGACCCGCAACCGCGGCGAGGCCGAGGCGCTCGAGACCCAGCTGCGCGGCCGCGGCTATGACGCCACCGTGGTGCAGGTGCTGCGCGACGGCGACACCTGGTACCGGCTGCGCGTCGGCCGCTATCCGAGCGCCGATCAGGCGACGGCAGCGATGCACAAGCTGCGCGAGCACGAGGGCGTCGAGCACGCCTTCGTGGCGTCGGAATGAACCTCCGGACCGCCGGACGGCCGGCGCTCGGCGCCGGGGCGACGACGCCGACGCGCGCCGACTTCCGGGAGCTCGCCCGCCAGGGCAACCTGGTCCCCGTCTGCCGCGAGATCCTCGCCGACCTCGAGACGCCCGTCTCGGCCTTCCTCAAGATCCATCGCGGCCCGTACGGCTTCCTCCTCGAGAGCGTCGAGGGGGGTGAGAAGTGGGGCCGGTACAGCTTCCTCGGGACCGAGCCCGCCCGCGTCTTCCGCGCGCGGGGCGGGACGGTCGAGGTCGAGACGCCGGGGCGCGGGACGGTGCGGCGGACGACCGCCGATCCGTTCGGTGCGTTGAAGACGCTCCTCGCCGAGTACCGGCCGGTCGCCGTGCCCGGCCTGCCCCGCTTCGCCGGTGGCGCGGTGGGCTACGTCGGCTACGACATGGCGCGCTCGTTCGAGCGGCTGCCGGCACGCGCCGCCGACGACCTCGCGCTTCCCGACGCGTGCCTGCTGCTCGCCGAGAGCCTGCTCGTGTTCGACAACGTGGCCCAGAAGATCCAGGTCGTCTCGAACGTGCACCTCGACGGACGAGCGTCGCCGGACGACGCCTACGATGCTGCGGTGGCGCGCATCGACGACCTGGTCGCGCGGCTCGACCTGCCGCCCAGGCCGCCGGTGCCGATCGGCGCCGGCGCGGGAGAGGTGCGCTCGAACTTCTCCGAGGAGGGGTACCGGGCGATCGTCGAGCGCGCCAAGGAGTACATCCGGGCTGGTGACGTCATCCAGGTGGTGCTCGCCCAGCGGTTCGAGGTCGGGCTCGCAGCCGCGCCGCTGAACGTCTACCGCTGTCTGCGCACCGTCAATCCTTCGCCGTACATGTTCTTCCTCGACCTCGGCGACCATGCGCTCGCCGGCGCGTCGCCCGAGGTCATGGTCCGGGTCGAGGACGGCGAGGTGACGGTCCGGCCGATCGCCGGGACGCGGCCGCGCGGCACGGTCGAGCGTGACGACGAGCGGCTGGCGGCGGAGCTGCTCGCCGATCCCAAGGAGCGCGCCGAGCACGTCATGCTCCTCGATCTCGGGCGCAACGACGTCGGCCGGGTGGCCCGGACGGGGAGCGTCCAGGTCACGGAGAGCTTCGTGATCGAGCGTTACTCGCACGTGATGCACCTGGTCTCGAACGTCCGCGGCGAGCTGGCGCCCGGGCGCGATTGCTTCGACGCCTTCCGCGCCACCTTTCCCGCCGGCACGCTCACCGGCGCGCCGAAGATCCGCGCCATGGAGATCATCGAGGAGCTCGAGCCCGTCCGGCGCGGCGTCTACGGCGGCGCGGTCGGCTACTTCGCCTTCTCGGGCGCGATGGACACGGCGATCACCATCCGCACGGCGCTGGTGAAGGGCGGCCGCGTCTACATCCAGGCGGGCGCCGGCATCGTCGCCGACTCCGATCCCGAGGCCGAGCACCGCGAGTGCGTGAACAAGGCGCGCGCGATGATCCAGGCCGTGCGCTTGGCGGAGCAGCTATGAAAGGCGCCGCGCGGAGGCTCCTGGTAATAGATAATTACGATTCGTTCACCTACAACCTCGTCCAGTACCTTGGCGAGCTCGGCGCCGATCTCGACGTCCGCCGCAACGATGCGATCACCCTCGACGAGGTGGCGGCGCTCGGTCCCGACGGCGTCGTCATCTCGCCCGGGCCGTGCACGCCGCGCGAGGCCGGCATCTCGGTGCCCCTCATCCAGCGCTTCGCCGGCACGATCCCCATCCTCGGCGTCTGCCTGGGCCATCAGGCGATCGGCGCCGCCTTCGGCGGGGCGATCGTGCGCGCGGCGCGCATCATGCACGGCAAGACGTCGCTCATCCACCACGACGGCCGGCGGCTGTTCGCCGGGCTGCCGGAGCCGTTCGAGGCGACGCGCTATCATTCGCTGGTGATCGATCCCGCGGCGCTGCCCCCGATGCTCGAGCGCACGGCCTGGACCGACGCGGGCGAGATCATGGGCGTCCGCCACCGGACGCTCTTCGTCGAGGGGGTGCAGTTCCATCCCGAGTCGATCCTCACGGTCGAGGGCAAGCGCCTGCTCGGGAATTTCCTCGCCCGCCTCGACGCCCCGGGAGCGGCGGCGTGAGGCTCCAGGACGCCCTCGCGCGTGTCGTCCAGGGGAGCGCCCTGTCCGAGTCGGAGATGGCGGCGGTGATGGAGCGCATCCTCGCCGGCAACGCGAGCCCGGCCCAGATCGGTGCGTTCCTGGTGGCGCTCCGCATGAAGGGCGAGACGGTGGGCGAGCTGGTCGGCGCGGCCCGCGCGATGCGCGCGCATGCCGTCCCGATTCCCGGGGTGCCGGCCGAGGCGGTCGACACGTGCGGGACGGGCGGCGACGGGGCCTCCACGCTCAACGTCTCGACCGCCGCCGGGCTCGTCGTCGCGGGCGCCGGCGTGCCGGTGGCCAAGCACGGCAATCGCGCGGTGTCGGGCGCGGTCGGCGGGGCGGACGTCCTCGAGGCGCTCGGCGTGCGGCTCGAGCTCCCCGCCGCCGTCCTCGGCGCATGCCTCGGCACGACGGGCTTCGTCTTCCTCCACGCGCCCGCGCTCCAGCCCGCGATGCGGCACGCGGCCGGCCCGCGCCGCGAGCTCGGCGTCCGCACGTTCTTCAACGTGCTCGGCCCGCTCACCAACCCCGCCGGCGTGCGCCGCCAGGTGATCGGCGTCTTCGACCGCCGCTGGGTCGAGCCCGTCGCCGAGGCCCTCGTCCGCCTCGGGGCCGAGCGCGCCTGGGTGGTGCACGGCGCCGGGGGCCTCGACGAGATCGCGCTCGAGGGCGAGACCGTCGTCGCCGAGGTGGCGGAGGGCCGCGTCCGGCTCGGAACCGTGACGGCCGCCGACGCGGGGCTCGCCCCCGCCCCGCTGGCCGCGCTCCGGGTCGGGTCGACGGCCGAGGCGGCGGCGTTGCTCGGCGCGGTGCTCGAGGGTACGCCGGGCCCGGCGCGCGACGTGGTCTGCCTCAACGCCGCGGCCGCGCTCGTCGTCGCCGGCGCCGCACGGGACCTGCACGAGGGCGTCGGGCTGGCGTCGGCGTCGATCGATTCGGGCGCCGCCACCCGCGTGCTCGAGAGGGTGGTCGAGTTCACGCGTCGTCAGGCGGATGCCGGAGCCGCCTGATGGCCATGCTCGACACGATCGTCGCCCACAAGCGGGCGGAGGTCGATGCGCGGCGTCGGGCCATCTCGCTCGAGGTGCTGCGCGACCGGCCGCTCCATGCCGAGCCCCGGCGTGGCCTGCGCGCGGCGCTCGCCCGCAACGCCCCGCGCGGGGTGATCGCCGAGCTGAAGCGCGCCTCGCCCTCGCGCGGCACGATCCGCGCCGACTACGACGTCCCCGCGCTGGCGCGCGCCTACGCCGCGGCCGGCGCCACGGCGCTGTCCGTGCTCACCGACGAGCGCTTCTTCGGCGGCGCGCTCGAGCACCTGGCCGCCGCACGCACGGCGACGGCGCTGCCATGCCTGCGGAAGGACTTCCTGGTCGACCCCTACCAGGTGGAGGAGGCGCGCGCCTGGGGCGCCGATGCCGTGCTCCTGATCGCCGCGGCGGTCACGCCCGAGCAAGGCGCCTCGCTCCTCGCCGCGGCCGCCGAGAGCGGACTCGACGCGCTGGTCGAGGTCCACGGGGAGGCCGAGCTCGCCTGGGCGGTCGCCGCCGGGGCGACGCTCGTCGGCATCAACAACCGAGATCTGGCGACGTTCACGGTCTCGCTCGACACGACCGAGCGGCTCGCCGGGCTCGTGCCGGCAGGCGTGCTGGTGGTGGCCGAGAGCGGCGTCCGCTCGCGCGCCGACGTCGAGCGCATGCGGCGCGCCGGCGCGCACGCCGTCCTCGTGGGTGAGGCCTTCATGGAGCAGCCGGATCCGGGCGCCGCCCTGGCGGAGTGGCTCGCGTGCCCGTGAAGGTCAAGATCTGCGGCGTGTGCAGCGTGGACGACGCGCGGGCGGCCGTGCGGGGGGGCGCGGACTTCCTGGGCCTCAACTTCTGGCCCGGAAGCCCGCGCCACGTCGACTTGGCGCGCGCCTGCGAGATCGCCGAGGCGGTGGTCCCGACGCCGCTGGTCGGCGTCTTCGTGGACGCGCCGCGGGAGCTGGTCGAGCGGGTCGCGGCGGAGATCGGTCTCGCGGCCGTGCAGTTTCACGGCGACGAGGACGCCGCCTACTGCCGCGATTGGCCGTGGCGGACCATCAAGGCGCTCCGGCTCCGTCCCGGCGACGACGCTGCGGCGCTCGCCACGCGCTACCCGACCGACTACGTCCTGCTCGACCGCCACGTCGCCGGGCGGCCCGGGGGGACGGGGGAGCCGCTCGAGCCCGCCATCGACCTCGGCGCCGTGCCGCGCGCGCGGCTCTTCGTGGCGGGCGGGCTCCGGCCCGAGACGGTCGCGGACACGGTGCGGCGCCTGCGGCCGTTCGGCGTCGACGTCGCCTCGGGCGTCGAGGAGCGCCCGGGAAGGAAGGATCATGCGAAGGTCGAGGAGTTCATCCGCCGCGCCAAGGCTGCCTGACGAGCACGGGCACTTCGGCCAGTACGGGGGCCGGTACGTCGCCGAAACCCTCATGCCGCAGCTCCTCGAGCTCGAGCGGACCTACACGCGCCTGGCCCGCGACGCCGCCTTCCAGCGCGAGCTCACGCGCTGGCTCCGCGAGTACGCCGGACGGCCGACCCGGCTCTACTTCGCCCGCCGCCTCTCGGGGCGGCTCGGCGGTGCCCGCATCTTCCTCAAGCGCGAGGACCTGCTCCACACCGGCGCCCACAAGATCAACAACACGATCGGACAGGCGCTGGTTGCACGCCGGCTGAAGAAGAGCCGGCTAATCGCCGAGACGGGCGCCGGCCAGCACGGGGTGGCGACCGCCACCGTGGCCGCGCTCTTCGGCATGCGCTGCGAGATCTTCATGGGGGCGGAGGACGTCCGCCGGCAGAGCTTGAACGTGTTCCGCATGAAGCTCCTCGGCGCCACCGTCACCGTGGTCGAGTCCGGAGCACGCACCTTGAAGGACGCGATGAACGAGGCGCTGCGCGACTGGACTGCGACGGTGCGCGACACGTTCTACGTGATCGGCTCGGTCGCGGGTCCCCATCCCTACCCGCTCATGGTGCGCGACTTCCAGGCGGTGATCGGCGAGGAGGCGCGCCGCCAGGTGCTCGATTCGGCCGGACGCCTGCCCGACGCCTGCATCGCCTGCGTCGGCGGCGGCAGCAACGCCCTTGGCCTCTTCCACGCCTTCCGCGACGACCGGCGCGTCCAGCTGATCGGCGTCGAGGCGGCCGGCCGGGGTCTCGACACGGGCGCGCACGCCGCGCCGCTCACGGCCGGGCAGGTGGGCGTGCTGCACGGCAACAAGACCTATCTCCTGCAGGACGAGACCGGCCAGATCCGCAACGCCCACTCGATCTCCGCGGGACTCGACTACCCCGGCGTCGGCCCGGAGCACGCCTATCTGCGCGACACGGGAGGCGCGACCTACGTGACGGTCACCGACGACGAGGCGGTCGAGGCGCTCCGCCTTCTCACGGCCACCGAGGGGATCATCCCGGCGCTCGAGAGCGCGCACGCGGTGGCGCACGCCGTGCGGCTGGCGCCGCGGCTCGACCGCCGGGCGGTGCTCCTCGTCAACCTCTCCGGCCGGGGAGACAAGGACATGAACACGGTCGCGGACTACCTCGGGGTGCGCCTGACGTGAGTCGCATCGGGCCCGCCTTCGCGGCGCTCCGGGCCGGCGGCGAGACGGCGCTGGTGCCGTTCTTCACCGCCGGCGACCCCGACCTCGCGACGACGCGCGAGCTCGTGCGCGCGGCAGTCGCCGCGGGCGCGCACGCGGTCGAGCTCGGCGTCCCCTTCTCGGACCCCATGGCCGACGGCCCCGTGCTGCAGCGTGCGGCGGCGCGGGCCCTCGCGGCCGGCACCAGCCTGCCCCGCGTCCTCGAGCTGGTGGCGGAGCTCCGGCAGGAGATGAGCGAGCCGATCGTGCTCTTCGGCTACTACAACCCCTTCTTTCGCTACGGGGTCGAGCGGATTGCGACCGACGCGGCGGCGGCCGGTGCTGACGGACTCCTCTGCGTCGACCTGCCGCCGGAGGAGGCAGACGACCTGCGCGCGGCCACCCGCGCCACCGGCCTCGACCTGATCGCGCTCCTCGCGCCCACCACGCCGTCCCCCCGCGTGCGCACCATCGCCCGCACCGCCAGCGGCTTCCTCTACTTCGTCTCGGTGCTCGGCACGACGGGCGCCCGCGCCGCGCTGCCGCGCGAGCTGCCGGAGCTGATCAGCCGCGTGCGCCGTGTGACACGGCTCCCCGTGGGGGTTGGCTTCGGCGTGAGCACCGCCGAGCAGGCGGGCTGGATCGCCGGTTTTGCGGACGCGGTGATCGTCGGCAGCGCGATCGGCCGGCTGGTCGAGGAGGGTGACGCGCGCGGCGCGCCGGGAAGAGTCGCGGCGTTCATCGCCTCCCTTCGGGCCGCGATGCACGCGGCCGCGCGGCCGTGCGTCGGAAGCTGACCGCCGCTCCCGGGCGTTGTCCAGCCTGCGCCGAGCCCTTCGATGGCCGGGCGCGCCGTCTCCAGGTGTGCCCGCACTGCGGCCACCACCTGCGGCTGGCGGCCGAGGCGCGCGTGCGGCTCCTCGTCGACCCCGGGACGTTCGCGGAGCGCGATGGCGGCCTGGGAGCGGCCGATCCGCTCGCGTTCGCGGGTTACCCCGCCCGCCTCGCGGCGGCGCGCCGGCAGGCCGGACGCCGGGAGGCGATCCTCACCGGCACGGCGCGCATCGGCGGGCATCGGGTGGCGCTCGGGGTCTTCGACTTCGCCTTCCTCGGCGGCAGCATGGGAACGGGCGTCGGCGAGCGTCTCACGCGCCTCGTCGAGCACGCCCGGGCCGCCCGGATACCGCTCGTCGTCTGCACCGCCTCGGGCGGGGCACGCCTCCAGGAGGGCATCTTCTCGCTCATGCAGATGGCCAAGGTGACGGCCGCGCTGACGCGGCTCAGGCAGGCTCGCGTCCCATGCATCACCGTGCTCACCGACCCGACGACGGGCGGGGTGGCGGCGTCCATCGGGCTCCTCGGCGACGTCAACCTGGCAGAGCCGGGCGCGCTCATCGGCTTTGCCGGGCCGCGCGTGATCGAGCAGACGCTTCGTCAGAAGCCGCCACCGGGCTTCCAGCGGGCGGAGTCCCTGCTCGAGCGCGGCATGCTCGACCGTATCGTGCCGCGGCAGGCGCTGCGCGCGACGCTCGCCGCGCTGCTCGAGCTGCTCGCATGACCGCCTCCGCCTACGAGGACACGCTCGCCTACCTGACCGGCCTCGAGGTCTCGGCGGGCTGGGACCTGAAGCTCGAGCGGATGCGGGCAGCGCTCGAACGCCGGGGGCATCCCGAGGCGCGCTTTCCAGCGATTCACGTGGCCGGGACGAACGGCAAGGGGTCGGCGGCCGCGATGCTCGACGCGGTGCTGGTGGCGTCGGGCTACCGGACGGGCCTCTACACCTCGCCGCATCTCGTGGACTTCACGGAGCGCATCCGCGCCGGCGGCCGGACCATCCCCCGCGCGCGCGTCGTCGAGCTGGTCGGCGAGCTGCGCGCCGACCTCGAAGCGGCCCGCATCCCGCTCACGCACTTCGAGTTCGCCACGCTCCTCGCCTGCGAGTGGTTCGCGCGCATCGGCGTCGACATCGGCGTGATCGAGGTCGGACTCGGCGGCCGGCTGGACGCGACCAACCTGGTGAGGCCGATGGTCACCGCGATCACCTCGATCGCGCTCGACCACGAGGAGTACCTGGGGACCGACCTCGGTTCGATCGCCGCCGAGAAGGCGGGGATCGCCAAGCCGGGGGTGCCGCTCGTGATCGGGCGGCTGCCGGCCGAGGCGGAGGCGGTGGTGGCGGCGCGTGCGGACGCCGTCGGGGCGCCGATCGTGCGCGCGGGTATCGACGGCGTGCTCGCGGACACCGCGGACGGTCTGGCGTTCCGAGGACCGCATGGCGTGCGGTGGGAGGGGCTTCGTCTGGCCCTCGGCGGCGCCTTTCAGCGGGACAACGCGGCCGTGGCGCTGACCGCGCTTGCCCTCGCCGGCGCGGCCTTTCCGTGTCCGCCCGCCGCGGTCCGCGCGGGCCTCGCGGCGGTGCGCTGGCCGGGGCGGCTGGCGGTCCTCGGCCGCTCGCCGCTCATCGTGGCCGACGGGGCGCACAACCCGGCCGGCGCCGCGGCGCTCGCCCGTGAGCTCCCGTCGATCATGGGCGGCCGCCGCGTGACGCTCGTGTTCGCGGTGATGGCCGACAAGGCGTGGCCCGCGATGCTCGAGACGCTCGGTCGGCACGTCGCACGCGCGATCGTGACGCGCGTCGGCCGGCGCGGGCTCGACCCCGAGCGAGCGGCCGAGCGCCTCGCGGGCCGCCTGCCCGTCGAAGCGGTCGCGGAGCCGGACGTGGCGCTCCGGGCGGCGCTCGCCGACGCCGGCCCCGGCGACGCGATCCTCGTCACCGGCTCGCTCTTTCTCGTCGGCGCTGCCTACGAGCTCATCGGCGGCGGCCAGGCGCTCTTCGAGGCCTGGCAAGCTCCCGGGGCCGGTGCTACAGAACCGCGCCCATGAGGGCCGGGCGGGCGGCTCGGTGGGCGGGTGGCCTCGCCCTCGGGAGCGCGCTGTTTGCCGGCGCGGCCGAGCCGCCGCCCGCGGAGGTCCGGGTGCTGTCGGGCTCGGGGCCGCAGGCGCCGACGACGGTGACCGTACGTGCCGAGCCCGAGACGCGCATCGAGGACCGGACGCCGGGGGCGAAGCCGGCCGTCGGCCCGCGCGGCCCGGCCAGCGCGGGCGAGACCTTCACCGGCGAGCTGACCATCTTCCTCGGCGACTACCGCGTGCCGCGCCCGGCGGCGATCGATGTCGACGACCCCGTGGTGAGCACCGTCCGGCTCTTCCCCGAGGCCGACGGCACGACCGTGTCGATCTTCGTCCGCCAGCCCGTCACCTACAGCGTGTCGCGCCCTTCGGGCATCGGCGACATCACCATCGAGCTCAGAGGCCGCACCCGGGCGCTCGGTATCGCCGGCGTGGCGACGCGCGGCCGGCCGCACGTCGTGCGGCCGAAGGGGAAGGGCAAGGCCCGTCCAAGCGAGGTGGCGGTCGACGCCCAGTCGCTCACCTACGAGCGCGAGACGAATACGCTCGTCGCGCGGGGCGGGGTGACGCTGACGCGGGGCGATACGACGCTCACCGCGGACGAGGTGCGCTACGACCGGACGAACGCCGTCGCGGAGGCACGCGGCCACGTCGTCATCACCGACCCCGAGGCGACCGTCGAGGGGGACTTCGCGCACCTCAACCTGGACGACGAGTCGGGCTGGGTCGAGGCGGGCACGGCGGAGCTGAAACCGAGCAACTACAGGCTCACGGGGGCACGGATCGACAAGCGGGGCGGGCCGCTCTACGCCGCCTCGAACGGTGTCTTCACCACCTGCCGATGCGGTGGCCTCGAGAAGCCGTCGTGGAGCATCGCGGGCGCCACCAGCGACATCACGCTCGAGGGCACCGGCGTGGTGCGGCACGCCACGTTTCGCGTGAAGGACATCCCCGTGCTCTACTTTCCCTACTTCCTCTTCCCGGCCAAAACCGACCGGCAGTCGGGCTTCCTGTTTCCCCGCCTCGCCAACTCCAACCGCCGGGGCTTCCAGTACGAGCAGCCGTTCTTCTGGGCGATCAACAAGAGCACGGATGCGACCGTGGCGGTGGACCTCGAGACGGCGGCCCGCGTCGGCGTGATCGGCGAGTATCGCTACCTCCTCTCGCGCACGGCGCGGGGCAACTTCACGGCGGCGTACTACAACGAGCAGATCCGCGGCCGGCCCGCGGGCACGGTGGCGCCGAACGGCCAAACACCCGACATCCCCGAGAACCGCTTCGCCTTCTCGGGCCAGCACCGCCAGCCCTTCTACGGCGGCAGCCAGCTCTACCTCCGCCTCTTCGCGATCAGCGACGACGCTTTCCTGAAGGAGATCAACACGTTCGCCTTCTCGACGCGGCGGGACCTGGCGCTGCGCAGCACGCGCTTCACGACCTCGCGCGCGGGCATCGTCAAGAGCTGGGACAACGGCCTCGCGTGGGTCGAGACCGCCTACTACCAGGACCTCATCGACCCGCAGCCCCTCGCCCTCCAGAAGCTCCCCCGCCTCGAGGCCGAGCACGCCGTCCCGCTCCTCGGTGACCTGCTGGTGGGCCGTCTCGACGGCCAGGCGATCGACTACCAGCGCGAGCGAGGGTACGGAGGCCTGCGGGGTGACCTCGGCCCCGAGCTGTTTCTACCCTTCCACCTCGGCCGCGCGCTGAACGGCTCGCTCACCGGCCGGCTGCGCGAGACCGCCTACCACCTCACCGACACCGAGCAGGTGGCTTTCGTCGTCCCCAGCTCCGGCGTCGGCTCTCACTTCCGCGCCGCCCCCGAGCTGCCGCGTCTGGACGCCGACCGCAGCCGCGAGCTCGCCGAGGTGAGTGGGCGGACGGGGACGGAGTTCGCCCGCGTCTTCGACTTCCGCCACTTCGGGCTCGAGAAGCTGAAGCACACGGTCGAGCCGGAGCTGCGGTACCTGTTCGTTCCCGACGTCAGCCGCCCGATCTTCGACGAGCGGATCCTGCCGCGATGCCACTCGCCGCTCAGCCCGGGCGAGCGGCCGGGCGTCAACTGCGGCGCGGGACCCGGCATCATCAACCTGCCCTCGTGCGCCGACGTGGCGCGGCCGCGGCCGGGTGACAACTGCGGGCCGGCGACGCTCTTCAGCGAAGGGTTCCTCTTCGACGACCGCGATGCCATCAATCGGCGGAACTTCTTGTCCTACGGCATCACCACCCGGCTGCTGGCGCGGGCGCCCACGCCCGCCGAGGCTGCCGCGCGCGAGGTGCCGGCGGAGGCGGGGCGAGCGCCCGCGGGCGGGGCGCGCGAGCCGGTGGAGGCCGAGACGCTGGCGCAGGGCCTCCCCGCCGCCGCGGTCCCGGACTTCGTCGGCCCGCCCGCGCCGCCGTCGCCGACCGCGCCCGCGGAGGCGCCGGCCGCGCCGCCGCGCGAGCTCGTGCGGGCGAGCGTCCTCCACGGCTACGACATCTCGCGTCCGATCGCGGGCACGAGCCACGCGAGCGACACCGACCTGGGGCTCCGGCTGACACCGGTCGACTACCTGGGGCTCTCGTACAACGCGACGGTCAACCTCGAGCGCTCGGCCGTCCGCGGGCAGTCGATCGGCCTCTTTCTCCGCGAGCCCTGGTGGACGGCGCCGACGCTGGTGCGCAACTACCAGACCGCCACGACGGTCGGCATCTCCTACCGCGTCGTGGAGGGCAGCGCGAACCGGGATGTCAACGTGACGGGCCCCGAGGCGGCGCTGCTCTCCACCACGGGCTTGCAGGAGGTGGACGGTTCCGTGTACCTCCGCCTCGGGAACTACGTGGGTTTCACCTTCCTATCCCGCTATGATCTGCTGAGCACCCCGCAGGCGGGCGGCAAATCTCTCGGCCCCCACTTCCTCGAACGGGACTACGCGCTCCGCCTGATCTCGCGCTGCAACTGCTGGCTGCTGGAGGCCGGTGTGCAGGACAAGACCAACCCCGACGAGCGCCTCTTCCGCGTGCAGTTCACGCTGGTCGGGCTCGGCTCGTTCGGACGGCCGCCGCTCCGGCGGAACTACGTCGGCTTCGCGCCGCTCGCCGACATCGGCTTCCGGCGGCCCGGCGCCGTAAGCGGCGGCCAGTACTAGACATGAAGGGCGTCGTGCTCGCGGGCGGGCTCGGGACGCGGCTCCTGCCGCTCACGCGGATCACCAACAAGCACCTCCTGCCGGTCCTCGACCGGCCGATGATCTACTATCCGCTGCAGACGCTCATCAACGCCGCCATCACCGACATCATGATCGTCACCGGCGGGCCGCACGCCGGCGATTTCCTCCGGCTCCTCGGCAACGGGGCCGAGTTCGGCCTCGCCCACCTCAACTACACCTACCAGGACGGCGAGGGCGGGATCGCCGCGGCGCTGGCGCTGGCCGAGCACTTCGCCGATGGCGGCAAGGTCTGCGTGATCCTCGGCGACAACCTGATCGAGGGCTCGATCGCTTCCGCGGTCGCACGCTTCCGCCGCCAGCCGAGCGGGGCCCGCATCGTCCTGAAGGAGGTCGACGACGCGGAGCGGTTCGGCGTCGCCGAGGTGCGGGACGGCCGCATCGTGTCGATCGAGGAGAAGCCGCGCCGCCCGAAGAGCCGCTATGCCGTGACCGGCATCTACATGTACGATGGCCGCGTGTTCGACATCATCCGCACGCTCGAGCCGTCCGGGCGGGGGGAGCTGGAGATCACCGACGTGAACAACTGGTACCTCGCGCGCGGCGAGCTCGCGTGCGAGGTGCTCGAGGGCTGGTGGACCGACGCCGGCACCATGGAATCGCTGCATCGCGCCGGCAACCTCGTGGCCCGGACGGGGGCCAACCGGACGGACGGCCCGGCCACTCGCCTGCCCATGCCGGCCGCGACGGCCGAGCGGACGCCGCGCCGTCGGGCGAGGGGCCGGTAGCGATGCGCCTCCTGGTCACGGGCGCCGCGGGCTTCATCGGCACGAACCTCGTCCGCCACGCGCTCGCCCACACCGTCGAGCGGCTCGTCGCCGTCGATCTCCTCACCTACGCGGGAAACTACGCGAACCTGAGCGATCTGGAGAGCAATCCCTGCTTCCGCTTTGTCCGCGCGGACATCGCCGATCGCCAGGCCATGGCCGCAGTCGTCGACGAGGAGGGAATCGACACGCTGGTCAACTGCGCCGCCGAAACGCACGTCGACCGGAGCATCGCCGATCACTGGCCGTTCGTGACGACCAACGTGGAGGGGACCCTCGTGCTCCTCGAGGCGGTGCGCGGCCGGGCGGGCTTCCGCCGGTTCCTGCAGGTCTCGACCGACGAGGTGTACGGCTCGATCGCCGCCGGCCGCGCGACCGAGGACTGGCCGACGCGCCCGTCGAGCCCCTACGCCGCCAGCAAGGCGGCCGCCGACGCCTTCGTGCAGGCCTACGCGACGACCTACGGGCTGCCCGCGGTCATCACCCGCTCGTCGAACAACTACGGGCCGTACCAGTTTCCCGAGAAGCTGATCCCGCTGTTCGTGACCAACGCCCTCGACGGCCAGCCGCTCCCGCTCTACGGGGACGGCATGAACGTGCGCGACTGGATCCACGTCGAGGATCACTGTGCGGCGCTCTGGCACGTGCTCGGGCTGCCCGGGGCAAGGGGGGAGGTGTTCAACGTGAGCGCCGACCACGAGGTCCCGAACCGCAGCGTGACGGACCTGATCCTCCACCTGCTCGAGCGGCCCGCGACCCTCGTGCGCTACGTCGCCGACCGCCCGGGCCACGACCGCCGCTACGCGCTCGACGCGGCCCGGCTGCGGCAGTCGGGCTGGCAGCCGCGGCGCGGCTTCGAGGAGGGCCTCGCGGCCACGGTCGCGTGGTACCGCGAGCACCGGTCGTGGTGGGAGGCGATCAAGAGCGGCGCCTACCGGGAGTACTACGCGGACATGTACGGGGGCCGGCTGCGCGACAGCAGCGCGGTGCCACGGCCGTGAGCGCCGGCGGTCCGGCGCGGGTGGAGCACGTCCCGAAGCCCTGGGGTCACGAGACCGTCTGGGCGCGGACCGACCGCTACGCCGGCAAGATCCTCCACGTCCGCAAGGGCGAGTCGCTCAGCTATCAGTACCACCGCGTGAAGGACGAGACGATCCGCATCCTCGCCGGCCTGGTCGACCTCGAGGTGGCGGTGCCGGACGGGGAGCGCCGGACGGTCCGGCTCGGGCCGGGCGACGGCTGGCACCTCCCGCCCGGGACCCGCCACCGCCTGACCGCCCTCGACGACACCGACATCCTCGAGGTCTCGACGCCCGAGCTGGACGACGTCGTCAGGCTCGAGGACCGCTACGGGCGGAGCTGAGGCCGATGCCGACCGCCGTCATCACCGGGATCACGGGCCAGGACGGGTCGTATCTCGCCGAGCTGCTGCTCGGGAAGGGCTATCGTGTCGTCGGCATGGTGCGGCGCGCGAGCACCGAGAACTTCGAGCGCATCGCCCACATCCGCACCCGTCTCGAGCTGCGCCAGGCAGATCTGCTCGACGAGCTCTCGCTCATCGACCTCCTGCGCGACGTGCGGCCGGACGAGATCTACAATCTCGCCGCCCAGTCCTTCGTGCCGACGTCGTGGGCGCAGCCCGTGCTCACCGCCGAGTTCGACGCCGTCGGGGTGACGCGGCTGCTGGAGGCCATGCGGCTGGTCGCCCCCCAGGCACGCGTCTACCAGGCGAGCTCGAGCGAGATGTTCGGCCGCGCGCGCGAGGTCCCGCAGCGGGAGACGACCCCCTTCTACCCGCGCAGCCCCTACGGCGTCGCCAAGGTCTACGCGCACTACATCACGGTGAACTACCGGGAGAGCTATGGCCTCTTTGCCTGCTCGGGCATCCTCTTCAACCATACGAGCCCCCGGCGCGGGCGGGAGTTCGTCACCCGCAAGATCTCGGACGGCGTGGCCCGCATCAAGCTCGGGCTCGCCGGGGACCTGCCGCTCGGCAACCTGACGGCGCGCCGCGACTTCGGCTTCGCGGGCGACTACGTCGACGCGATGTGGCGGATGCTGCAGCGGCCCGAGGGCGAGGACTACGTGGTCGCTACCGGGGAAGCGCACAGCATCCAGGAGGTGGTCGAGATCGCCTTCGGCGCGGCCGGGCTCGATTGGCGCCGTTACGTGCGGCAGGACCCGGCGCTCCTGCGCCCCGCCGAGGTCGACCACCTGGTGGGCGACGCCTCCAAAGCACGCCGCATCCTCGGCTGGGAGCCGCGCGTCGCCTTCCCGGTGCTCGTCGAGATGATGGTGCGCGCCGATCTCGACCGTCTCGGCGGCAAGGTCGGCGGAGGCTGACCGCGAGAGCGTCAGGACAGCCGATGGGGTCCGGGGCGCGCGGAGACCGCGCGGGCACCCCCGGTTTCACATGAACGTCCTGGTGACGGGCATCGGCGGCTTCGCCGGACCGCCGGTCGCGCACGCGCTCCTGGCGAAGGGGCATGCGGTGGAGGGCGTGCTGCGCGCGCCGCTCGAGCGGCCGCGGCTCGCGGGGCTCCCGCTCACGCTGCACGCGCTCGACCTGCTCGACCGCGAGCGCCTGCGTGCAGTGCTCGCCGAGCGCCGGCCCGACGCCGTGCTCCATCTCGCTGGCCTCTCGTTCGCGCCCGCCGCGGAGCGCGACCCCGAGGCGGCGTACCGCGCGAACCTCGGCGGCACGCTCGCCGTCCTCGCTGCCGTGCGCTCGGCCGCGCCGCGGGCCCGCGTGCTCGCGGTCACCTCCGCCGAGGTCTACGGCGCGGTCGCCGCCGCCGAGCTGCCGATCACCGAGGACATCCCACTCCGTCCGCTCACCGTCTACGGCGCGAGCAAAGCGGCGGCGGATCTGGCGGCCGCGCAGTGCGGCCGCGCGTACGGCCTCGACGTCGTCCGCGCCCGGCCGTTCAATCAGACGGGAGCCGGGCAGGACGCCGCCTTCGTGTGCGCGGCGCTCGCCCGGCAGATCGCGCGCATCGAGGCGGGCCGCCAGGAACCCGTCGTGTGCGCCGGCAACCTCGATCCCGTGCGCGACTTCAGCGACGTGCGCGACGTGGCGGCAGGCTACGTGGCGCTCCTCGAGCGGGGCCGCGGCGGCGAGGTGTACAACCTCTGCTCGGGCACGGGTTGCTCGATCGCGGAGGTGGTTGCCATCCTGCGCTCGCACGCCCGGGTGGCGGTGCGGGTCACGAGCGACCCGGCGCTCCGGCGCGCGCTCGACGTCCCGCGCCTGGTCGGGAGCCATGCCCGGGCCACGCGTGACACGGGCTGGGAGCCACACTTCGCATGGTCCGACACGCTCGCCGCCGTCCTCGAGGACTGGCGCGCGCGCGTGGCGGCCGGGGGGTAGCGAGCCTGTCCGCGCGTGCTTGCCGCTCAAGGGGTGCGCGGGTATGCTTTTTCGTTGGACCATGGAATTCCAGCACCGCACGCTCGAGCAGCTGCTGCTCGAGCAGGGACGCATCGGCCCGGACGACCTGCGCAAGGTCAAGCGTCTTCAGCAAGAGCGTGGCGAGCGTCTCGAGCGGCTGCTCCTCGACCTCGGCTTCATCTCCGAGGAGGACCTGCTGCCCCTCCTGGCGACGTACCTCGGGGTGGAGACCGTCCCGCGCCGCGAGTTTCCCGCCGCTCCGGTGCCCCTCGGCAACCTGAACGTCAAGTTCCTGAAGCACGCCAAGGTGATGCCGCTCGCGCAGACGAACGGCACCTTGCGCGTCGCCATGGCAGACCCGGCAGACTACTACACCATCCAGGCGCTCCAGGTGGCCACCGGGCTCGCCATCGAGCCGCGCCTCGCGCGCGAGCGCGACATCCTGGAAGGGCTCGATGCGGCCTACGGGAACGGCGGCGGAGGCGATGCCAGCGCGTCCGTCTCGGCCGACGCCGACGTCGAGTACCTCTCGGACGACGAGGAGGACGTCAACCACCTGCGCGACCTGGCGAGCGAGGCGCCGGTCATCCGCCTCGTGAACCTGCTCATCAACCGCGCCGTCGAGCAGCGCTCCTCGGACATCCACATCGAGCCCTTCGAGAACGAGCTGAAGGTCCGCTACCGCATCGACGGCGTGCTGCACGACGTCGAGACGCCGGCGCGGCGGCTGCAGGCCGCCATCGTCTCGCGCATCAAGATCATGGCGAAGCTCAACATCGCCGAGCGACGGCTGCCGCAGGACGGGCGCATCAAGCTCAGGCTCATGGGCAAGGAGGTCGACCTCCGCGTCTCCACCCTGCCGACGCTCTACGGCGAGAGCGTCGTGCTCCGCATCCTCGACCGCTCGAGCATCGTCGTGAACCTCGACTCGCTCGGCTTCCCCGAAGACACGCTCAACCAGTTCAACCGCCTGATCACCAAGCCCTACGGGATGATCCTGGTCACGGGACCCACGGGCAGCGGCAAGACCACGACGCTCTACGGCGCGCTCGACAAGATCAACTCGCCCGACAAGAAGATCATCACGATCGAGGATCCGGTCGAGTACCAGCTCTTCGGCGTGAACCAGATCCACGTGAAGCCGCAGATCGGCCTCACCTTCGCCAACGGGCTGCGCTCGATCGTCCGGCAGGACCCCGACGTGATCATGGTGGGCGAGATCCGCGACTTCGAGACGGCCGAGATCGCCATCCAGGCGGCGCTGACCGGCCACCTCGTGTTCTCGACCCTGCACACCAACGATGCCGCCGGCGCCGTGTCGCGGCTCCTCGAGATGGGCGTCGAGGACTACCTGCTCGCCTCCTCGCTCCTCGGAGTGCTCGCGCAGCGATTGGTCCGCCGGGTGTGCATGAAGTGTCGCCGCCCGGCCGAGATGGCGGTCGAGGCGATGCGCGAGCTCGCGAACGGCGACGCGGCGGTGCGCGTCTACGAGGGCGCGGGCTGCGAGGACTGCGCGCACACGGGCTACCGCGGCCGTTCGGGCATCTTCGAGTTCCTCCTGGTGAACGACGCCGTGCGGCAGCTCATCCTGAAGCGCTCGTCGGCCGACGTCATCAAGGAGACCGCGGTCGGCCTCGGCATGCGCACGCTGCGCGACGACGGCTGGGCCAAGGTGCGTGGCGGGAGCACGACGGTGGCCGAGGTGGTGCGGGTGACCCAGGAGGAGGTCTAGCTGGGCCTCCTCGACCGGCTCCGGCGCGCCCCACGGACGGGCGTACCGGCGCCGCGAGTGGCGGTGATCGGGCTCGATGGCGTCGGCGTCCCGCTCATCCGGGACCTCACGGCGCGCGGGCTGATGCCGAACCTGGCGCGCCTCCTCGCCGCGGGGACGCTCGCGCCGATGCGCTCGTCGATCCCCGTCATCTCGAGCGTCTCGTGGACGAGCTTCATGACCGGGCGCAACCCCGGCCAGCACGGCGTCTATGGCTTCACGGACGTGAAGCCCGGTACGCTCACGCTCTTCTTCCCGAACTTCGGCAACGTACGGAGCGAGACGCTGTGGGACGTCGCGGGACGGGCGGGCAAGCGCTCGATCGTGCTGAACGTGCCGAACACCTATCCGGCCCGGCCGCTCGACGGGCTCCTCGTGTCCGGCTTCGTCGCCGTCAACCTCGAGCGCGCCGTCCACCCGGCGAGCCTCCTGCCGCGGCTCCAGGCCGAGGGCTACCGGATCGATGTCGACTACCTGAACGCCGACCAGCGGCCCGAGGTCTTCTTCGAGGACCTGGTCGCGACGCTGGAGGCGCGGCGCCGCGTCTACCTCGCGCTCGTCCGCGAGGAGCCGTGGGACCTCTTCATCGGCGTCGTCACCGAGTGCGACCGGCTCCACCACTACTTCTGGCACCAGTACGTCGATCCCGCCGCGCCCCATCACGCCCGCTTCCTCGACTTCTACCGCCGCCTCGACGACGTGCTCGGAGCGCTCGTGGCCGCGCTGCCCGCGGGCGCCGCGCTGTTCATCGTCGCGGACCACGGGCACACCCTGATCCATCGCGAGTTCTACCCGAACGTGTGGCTCCGCGAGCAGGGCCTGCTCGCTCTCAAGGCCGAGAAGCCGAAGGGTCTCGCCGACGTGGACCCCGCCTCCAAGGTCTTCGTCCTCGATCCGGGACGGGTCTACCTGCATCGCGAGGGACGCTTCCCGCTCGGGTCGGTCGGGCGCAGCGAGGCGGAGGACCTCCTCGGGCGCGTCCGCGAGGGCCTCCTCGGACTCGAGGACGGGAGTCCGGGACGGCCCGGCGACGGCCGTCCGGTGCCCCGCATCTTCGCGCGCGACGAAATCTATCGCGGGCCGTGTCTCGAGAGCGCCCCGGACCTGGTCCTCGATTTCACCGAGGGCTACGACCCGAAGGGTGCCTTCGGGCGAACGGAGCTCTTCGGGAGGAGCGCGCTCACCGGGATGCACACCTACGCCGACGCGCTCTTCTTCGTGAACCGCCCGGGTGTTCCCACCGACGGGCTGGACATCGTCGACCTGGCCCCGACCATCCTGGCGACGCTCGGCGTCGATCCGCCCGCCGACATGGACGGGCGGGTGCGTCTGCCTCTTGAAGAGACGTCGCAGGCGCGAGTCTAAGGCCCAGGGGGGCGCCACGATTCTCCGGCTCAGGTTGAAAATCAACCCCCGCTTGCATATGATTCTGGCGGTTTTCCCGCAGTTTAGACTCCGTGGCGCGGGGCGGTGACGTGGGGCTGAGCGGAGGTTCTCCTTGGCGCAATTCCAGTATCGTGCGGCTGACCCTCAGGGGAAGATCGTCGAGGGGACGATCGAGGCGGCAGAGGAGGGTGGTGTCGTTGCGCGGCTGCACGACCGGGGCCTGATCCCGATCCGCATCGGCGCGGCGGCCGAAGGGACGCGGGCGACGGCGCCGCGTGTCGCGCTGCCGTCGCTGCCCGTGCTCGGGCGCCGGCGCATCAAGGGCCGCGACCTGCTGGTCATGACCCAGGAGCTGGCGGCGCTGGTCTCCGCCGGCCTGCCGCTCGACCGGAGCCTCGCCACGCTCGCCGAGCTGTCCGACAACCTGGAGCTCCGCCGCATCATCACCGAGGTGCTGCACGCGGTGCAGGGTGGCAAGTCGCTCACCGAGGCGCTCGGCCAGCACCGCGTCTTCCCGCCGCTCTACGTGAACATGATCCGCGCCGGCGAGACGGGCGGCTTTCTCGAGGGCGTGCTCCAGCGGCTCACCGAATACCTCGAACGCGCCCAGCAGCTGCGCGACGAGGTACGCTCGGCGCTGACCTACCCGATCCTGCTCACCTTCGCGATGAGCGGCTCGATGATGTTCCTGCTCGTCTACGTGCTGCCCAAGTTCTCCTCGATGTTCGCCGACCTCGGCCGTGCGCTGCCGCTGTCGGCGCGGCTGATCCTCGGCCTCTCGGAGGGCATCCGGAGCTACTGGTGGGTCGGCGCCCTCGGCATCGCCGCCACGGTCGGAGGCGTGCGCTACTCGATCCGCACGCCACGCGGCCGGTACGGCTGGGACCAGTGGCGGCTGCGGCTTCCGGTCGTGGGGCTCGTGCTCCGCAAGATGGAGGTCGCGAGCCTGGCGCGCACCCTCGGCACGCTCCTCAAGAGCGGCGTGCCGATGATGCAGGCGCTCGGCATCGTCAGGGAGACGGCCGGCAACCAGGTCATCGGCCGCGCGCTCGGCGAGGTCGAGGTGGGCGTGCGCGAGGGTGCGGGAGTGGCCGAGCCGCTTGGCCGCTCGGGCGTTTTTCCGCCGCTCGCGGTGCAGATGATCGCGGTCGGCGAGGAGACCGGCCGCCTCGACGAGATGCTGCTGCGCGCCGCGGAGCACTACGACCGCGACGTCCGCGTCCAGATCCAGCAGTTCACCCGGCTCCTCGAGCCCGCGCTCATCCTCATCATGGGCCTCGGAGTCGGCTTCATCGTGATCTCGATGCTGTCGGCGATCTTCAGCGTGAACGATCTGCCGATGTAGGAGGGAATGCTTGATGTCACGGCGTACAGCGAGCGCAGGCTTCACGCTCATCGAGATGATGGTCGTGATGGTCATCATCGGCCTTCTGATGGCTCTCGTCGGCCCGCGCTTCATCCGGCAGGAGGAGAAGGCGAAGGTGGGGGCCGCGCGAGCCCAGATCGAGCTCCTCGGCACGGCGCTCGACACCTTCCGGCTCGACGTGGGCCGCTATCCGAGCACGCAGGAGGGCCTCGCCGCGCTGCGCCAGCGTCCCTTCGGCACCGACCGCTGGGACGGGCCCTATCTCAAGAAGGACCTCCCGAAGGATCCCTGGGAGCACCCGTACTACTACCGCAGCCCCGGCGAGGGCGGCCGCCCCTACGACCTCTACTCCTACGGCGCCGATGGGGCGCCGGGCGGCGACGGCGACAACCGCGACATCACGAGCTGGGAAGGTGGCACGGGATGAGCCGCGGCGCGCGCGGCTTCACGCTGATCGAGATGGCGATGGTGCTGCTCATCATCGCCATCGGCAGCGCGCTGGTCGTGCCGATGATCGAAGGCGGCTTCGACAGCCGTGAGGTCCGTCGCGCCGCGCGCCAGCTGGCGGCCACCATGCACTACTGTCGCGGCGAGGCGGTCGCGCTCGGCAAGCCGCAGGAGCTCGTGATCGTGCAGGCCACCAACACGATCCAGACGACGGGCGGGCGGTCGGGGGTCCTCAGCGACCGGGCCGTCATCGAGCAGATCCGGGGCGCCTTCGAGCCGGCGCCGGGCGTGGCCCAGATCCTCTTCTACCCGAACGGCGCCACCACCGGCGCCGACGTGTCGCTGATCAGCCGCCGCGATTGGCTCGAGAAGGGCCGCCCGAACCGCATCCTCATCCACCTCGATCCGTGGGTCGGCACGGTAACGGTGCAGTGACCGGGCGACCGACGTCCATGAGCCGCTCGCGCGCACACGGGTTCACCCTCCTCGAGATCGCCGTCGCGCTGGCGATCGTCGGCATGGGGGCGGTTACCTGCCTGCAGCTCTTCAGCGGCAGCCTCCGGCTCCAGGACCGGGCGTCGCGCCAGAGCCGTGCGGTGCTCGCGGCGCGCGCGGCCATGGATGCGCTCCTCTTCCAGCCCGAGATCCGGGATCATACCGAGGAGCGGACGAGCGGCGAGGGCTACCGCATCCGGATGCTCGTCCGGCACGCCGGCCCCGAGGAGGGGCTGCGGAAGTCGGAGCTCGGCTTCGAGTCCGAGCTGAGCCTCCGCTATCTGCAGGTGGACGTCGCCTGGGAGGACGGCACGGGCGTCAAGACCTACACGCTGAAGAGCCTGCGGGCGGCCCCGGAAAATGAGTGAGCGGCGCGACGGGTTCACGCTCTTGGAGCTCGTGCTCGCGATGAGCGCGCTCGCGATGATCGTGGCCATCTGCTACGGCGCGTTCCATCTCGGCATCCGGGCGGTGGAGTCGGGCGAGCGGGCGGTGGTGACGGCGCAGCGCCTGCGCGTGGCGACCGACGTCCTGATCCGTCAGGTCAAGTCCGCGGTACCCTATCCCGCCCGCAACCGCGACGACGACGTGTACCCGTACTTCGTGGGGACGGCCACCTCCCTCACCTTCATTACCGCCAACGCCCAGCAGGGCGGCGGTGGCCTGGCGCGGGTCGTCTACCAGCTCGCCGACGGGGAACCCTGCACGGTCGTCCCCTGCCTCGTCCTGAAGGAGACGCCGTTCTTCTCGCCCGACGTCCTGGGGCGCGAGCCGGTCGACAACGATCCGTCGCTCACGGGCGTCGACCTCCTCCACGGGTTCCGGAGCCTCAAGTTCGAGTACCTGATGAACGACGGCGCCGAGACCGAGTGGCGCGAGTCCTGGGACGGCCAGACGGACGAGATGATGCCGGCGGCGGTGCGCATCGTGGTGACCGGCCTCCCGGGGCTCGAGCTGGATGCCTGGGGGCAGGAGATACCGGTGATGGCGACGGCCTACGGCGAGAACACCGGCGAGGTCGACGACGAGGACCTCGCGGCGTCGGCGGGTGACGACGGGGGCGACGGGGGCGACGATGGTGGCGTCTCCGCGGGCGGCGGGGGCGGAGGTGTCGGCGACGATGGTGGCGACGATGGTGAGTAGCGCGACCGCCCGCCGGCCCCGCGAGCGCGGCGTCGCGCTGCTCCTCGTCCTCTGGATCTTCGTGGTCCTCGGCGTCCTGGCGGTCGACTTCGCGCGCTACATCCGCGAC
>VBKF01000102.1 GCA_005888095.1 Deltaproteobacteria bacterium
GAGGTGCCGGACAACCCGAACGGCTGCGTGCCCCGGGGCACGCAGGGGTGCTGCGATCAGCCGGGCTTCATCGTCCCGACCTTCTTCGTCAACATCCTGGGCGGCCTCTGCTCGCGCGTGGACCAGATCGCATGCGGCGGTGGGGTGGTGAACAGCTCCAACCCGCAGACGGGCGACAACGACGTGAACAAGACCGGCGACACGAGCGATCCGGGGGCAGACTGCTGCTACAACGGCCACCCGGCCTCGGAGTGCCTCAACAACACGAACCTGAACGATGATCCGAGCCTGACGGCGCAGGGGGGCTGCAATCCCAACGGGGCGGGCAAGGACTACAAGGGGAAGATCGTGCGCACGATCGGGAATGGCAGCCACGACGCGGACGGTATCCACTTCCGCCTCGTCACCCCAGAGCTGTCGACCACCTGGACGGACGGCCAGAGCCCGCCGGGCACCTGCGCTCCCGGATCGACGTACGACGACGGGGAGCTCCTGGTGAGCCAGCTCATCCTCAAGGCCGAGCCGACGACGGCAGGGGCGTCGGGCTCTTTCACCGACCAGAACGGTGACGGCTGCAAGCGCGCCGGCGCCGGCTTCATCGCCGCCTCGAATCTGCAAACCGATGGCCCCATCGCCGTGCCGGGAGCGCAGGCCGGAGGGCCCGCGCGCCCGCAGTCGTACGACGGCACGCAGGGTTCGGTGGCGGCCGCGGTGAGCGAGGTGTTCTCGGGCCCGAACTCGCCGATCAGGGACATCGGGTTCGTCGCGATCACACCCTTCATGCCGGCCGACGTGGTGCCTGCGCAGAGCTGCAGCTGCACCGTGGAGCCGGGTTGTCCGGAGTAGCGGGGTTCAGGCGGTGCCGTTGGTCATCGGAGCCGATTTATCGCGGGGGAGCCGCCCTTCCGTCATACGTACGATCCACCGAGATCAGAGGACGAACGCTCGATGAAAAGTGCCCTTCCCTCTCCCCCCGGCGTCGAGGCCGCCGCGCCCGCGATCCGCTCGCCGCGGAACGCGAGCTGGAGAACCCCGGCTTGCCTGCTCGTGGCGACGTTCGTCGCCGTCGGCGGTGCGTCACCGAGCCGCGCCACGTCGCTGCCGGGCGGCGGACCCGCAGCAACGGACTGCTACGTGGTCCTGAACGCTCAGGGGACGGCCCTCGCGGCGCGGCCGAACCGTCTCGAGTGCAAGGATGGCGACCCGCAGTGCGACCAGGACGGCGATTGCCACAACGGGAGCTGCAAGTTCCGCGTACGGGTATGCATCGACCAGGACGGCTGCCAGGCGCCGTCCGCCCTGCGGAGTCTCCAGATAGGCCCTGCGAAGCTCGCCATCCCACGGCCGACGACGCTGAGTGGAGCCGCCTGCGGCGACTTCGCCGACGTCCCCGTCTCGCTGAAGGGAAAGGGAAAGACCCGCCCTGGGAAGCAGGTGATCGTGCTCAAGGCTCGGGCCCAGGGCGCGAAGAGCACGGACATCGACAAGGACACCCTCGTGTGCTTGCCGCGCCCCGCGAGCGAACCGTGCCCGACGACGACGACGAGCACCCTCCCGCCCATCGTCGTGCCCACCACTAGCACCAGCACGAGCACGACATCGACCAGCGCCACCACCAGCACGATCGTCACCACCACCACGATGCTCGGCGGTACCAGCACCACGACGACGACCCTCTGCCCGCCCCTTGTCGTCGGCCAGCCGATCCCGAATACCTACAGGCTCAACGGCACGACCGGCGAGAAGCGATGCACCACCAATTCGGCGTCGAACCGCTTCGGCCTGTGCAGCACCGACGCCGACTGCGGCGGGACCGCGGGTGCGTGCATGACACTTCCGTGGGTCACGGCCGACGGGCAGGTGATGCCGTTCTCGACCGGGACGCAGACCACGTTCACGGTGGCGACGGAAGGTGCCGCCCCGATGTGCGAGCACAACCTCTGCATCCCGTGCGGCAATCCGAACGCGTCCTGCGCGGGCATCCCCGGCTGCGAGGTGGCGGACAACCCGAACGGCTGTGTCCCCCGCGGCACGCAGGGATGCTGCGACCAGCCGGCCTTCATCGTCCCGACCTTCTTCGTGAACATCCTGGGCGGCCTCTGCTCGCGCGTGGACCAGATCGGGTGCGGCGGCGGCGTGGTGAATACCTCCAACCCGCAGTCCGGCCATAACAAGGTGACCAAGAACGGCGACACGAGCGACCCCGGGGCGGACTGCTGCTACAACGGCCACCCGGCCTCGGAGTGCCTCAACAACACGAACCTGAACGACGATCCGACCCTGGCGGCGCAGGGGGGTTGCAGCGTCAACGGGGCGGGCGTCGACTACAAGGGGAAGATCGTGAAGGCGATCGGCGGCGGCGCCACCGACGCGCCCGGCATCCACTTCCGCTACACCGTGCCGGAGCTCTCGACGACCTGGACGGACGGCCAGAGCCCGCCAGGCACGTGCGCCAATGGCTCGACGTACGACGACGGCGAGCTGCTGGTCAGCCAGCTCATCCTGAAGGCCGATACGACGACGTCCGGGGCAACGGGCTCCTTCACGGATCTGAACGGCGACGGCTGCAAGCGCGCGGGGGCCGGCTTCATCTCCGCCAGCAACGCGGCGACCGACGGCCCCATCACCGTCCCTGGAGCGGAATCGGGTGGGCCGGCTCGGCCTCAGGCGTACGAGGGCTCGACCGGGTCCGTAGCGGCCGCGGTGAGCGAGGTGTTCTCAGGGCCGAACTCACCGATTCGTGACATCGGCTTCGTCGCGATAACCCCCCAAAATGCGGCGGTGGTCGTGCCCGCGTTGAGCTGTAGCTGCACCGTGCAGCCGGATTGTCCGGAGTAAGCGACGGAGGGAGGAACGAAAATGCGAACCAGCATGCCCAGCAGTCTCACCACCCGCTGCCTCCTCGCGTTCCCCCTGGTGTTGGGAGCGGTGGGCGCAGCGTCGGTCGGCTCGGCCACAACTCTGCCGGGTAAGGGCCCGGCGACCTCGGAGTGCTACGTGGTGCTCCAGGCAACCGGCACGAAGGCCGCGAGCGCCCCGAACAAGCTCGTGTGCCAGGATGGCGATCCCACCTGCGACCAGGACGGCGACTGTCACAACGGCAGCTGCACGTTCAAGGTGCAGGCGTGCCCGAACCAGGCCGGGCTGGCGCCCTGCACGCCGGGTTCGCTCACCAGCCTCACCGCGAAGGCCAAGGGTGTGCCGCTTCCCGCTCCGCCGTCGCTGAGCGGTTCGCAATGCGGCGGAACGCTCGATGTTCTCGTGAGTCTCAAGGGCAAGAAGAAGAACAAGCCGGGGAAGACCAAGGTCGTCCTGGTGGCCACCGCCGCGAGCGGTAAGCCGAAGAAGGACCGGGATACAGACACCCTGGTCTGCACCCCCTTTCCGGCCGGCCAGACCTGCCCGCTCCGTGGACCGGTCACGACCACCACCCTGCCGACCAACGTCGTCTGCGAACCCCTGGTGCGCGACGGGCAGGGAATCCCGGGGACCTACCTGCTGCTCTCGGTGAAGGGTCCATACCTTTGCCAGCAAAGCGCGCAGCAGAACCGATTCGGTCCCTGCAACTGCTCCGGGGGCGAGTCGGTGTGCGCCGACCCCGCCCATTGTGGTCCGGGGCAAGAGACGTGCGTCCAGACCCCGTTCGCGGTCGCGGACGGCCAGGCGCTTGCCTTCCCCCCTGGATCGATCAAGACCGTGTTTTCGGTGGCCGCCGAAGACCCGGCCCCCAGCTGCAGCCACACGGCCTGCGTCACGTGCGGGAACCCGGACACGCCCTGCCCGGGGATCCCAGGGTGCCAGGTGCAGGGGAACCCGGCCGGTTGCATCAGGACCACCTGCTGCGACACGCCGGGCTTCGCCTTGCCGACCTTCAAGGTAAACATCCTGGGCGGCGTCTGCTCGCGCCTCGATATGTACAGCTGTGGCTTCGGCGTGGTGAACACGTCGAACCCTCAGGTCGGGGATAACGAGATCACCAAGTTCGGCGACTCGAGCGACCCAGGGCCCGACTGTCAGTACGGGACGGCTGACGATCCCCCCAAGAAGCCGTGCGTAGTTACCGGTGTCGGGAGTGACATCAAGGGCAAGATCGTACGCACCGTCGGCAACCAGGCGTTCGACGCAAACGGAATCCAGTACCGTCTGGCGATTCCCGCCCTCTCGACGACCTGGATGGACTCGCAGAGCCCGCCCGGCCAATGCCTCGATGGTTCGACCTTTGACTCCGAAGAACTCCTGGTCACCCAGCTCATCCTCAACGCCGAGTTCACGACGGCAGGGGCCACCGCCGGCTTCACCGACATGAACGGCGATCACTGTGCGCTGGCGGGCTCCGGCTTCACCAGGAACGCCGACCCGGGACCCTACACGCTCGGCTCGCCACCCGCCGCGCCGCAGCCCTACGATGGGAGTTCGGGGTCGGTCGCCGTCGCCGCCGGGATAGCGCTCAGCGGCCACGGGCCGCTGTACGATATTGGCTTCACGGCCGTCTTGCCGGACGCGCCGATCACCCGCCTGCCGACGCAGAGCTGCACCTGCATCCCTGTCGCAGGCTGTCCGGAGTAGCGCCCGCAACGCGAGGTCGCGGCTTGCGCTACTTGCCGTACTGCGAGAGCGCGTCGAGGTCGAACAGCTTTGGATCGAAGACCAGGCGTCCGTCGAAGTTCGCCGTGCGTGACGACTTGATGCCGGCCACGGTCGCACGCTCGAGCTTGATGCTCTCCGCACACTGGAAGGCCTGGTTGGTTCCCTGCACCCAGTCCTTCTTGCCGTCCGGCCGGATGACGGTGTGCGGATTCCAGGCCATCACCTGCTCGTCGTTGAGGAGCTCGCCCTTCCAGCCGAACTTACGGTTCCAGGCGCCCTGGAAGCTGACCTTGTCGAGGTAGAGCTCGATCTTGCCGTAGAGGTAATACTTGTCGCGCGGCGTCCCCTCGATGACGTAGAACCGCCGCTTCGCGAGGCCGGCTGCGATGGGCGCCCAGGACACGCCCCTCCACTGAGAATCCATGTAGCCGAGGAACTTCAGGTCCGGCCAGTCCGCGCGCCAGCCTCCGCTCGGGAGCCAGCTGTTCGACGACTTCCCCTGGAGGTTCATCGGATCGACGAGACGGAGCGTGTCGACCTCGCCCTTCAGCTTCCAGTCGAAGTCCTCCGGCTTGCCGTCGAAGAACGGGCCGTCGTCCTGGCTCATGTCCGACCCGAGGAAGCCGTCGGAGCGATTGGCGGGGCTGACCGCCCGGACCCGCCGCAGCGCCGGGACGTAGGCCCACGAGGAGTCCCGCTTCTGCGGGTCGCGATAGCGCCAGCTGAGCGACCCCGTCCCCTGCAGGTCGTTCGGGCTCATCACCACGACGAGCTGCTGATAGAGGAAGTTCTGCGGGTTGTTCTTGACCCGCTCCTGCTCGGGGACGCCGTCGTAGTACATGAAGCGCACGTCCACGTCGAGCCGGCGTTCGAGCGATGCCGGGCTCATCATGTTGAGCTGCGACTCGGCGCGCAGGTTTCCGAAGTAGTAGGTGCGGTAGTAGAAGTTCCACAGGATCTTGACGCCGGCCGAAGGATCGGCGGCGTCGATGTCGGGAAACGGGAACCCGATGATGTAAGCGGGCTGCTTGCCACTGGCGCTCTCCAGGATCTCGCCGAGCTTGCCGGTCGTGTAGCGGCCGGCATTCTGCTTGCTCCCCGCCAGGAAGTCCTCGGGCCAGTTGTAGACGTTTGCCGGCCAGTCGGAGATCGGATTGACGTACTCGTTCTTCTCGTAGTGCTTCAGGATCTCCGGCGGGAGGAGGCCCTCCGCTCGCTGCCAGTTGCGCTGATCGAGCACGTCGCCCGGCTTGAGGCCATCGGACGGCGGGGCGCCGCCCGGGGCATCGGCCAGGACGCCGCTCGCGACGAGCAGGATGAGCATCACTACCACCGGAATCAGGACGCGCGTTCGCATGACGATCCCTTCGTTTGCGGGCCCCGAATGGCCCGGCTCTCCTTAGTCGTTCCAAAGACGCGCGACAAGATAGGTGCGGGACGTCTCCCCGATTGCCGGCCCCGTCTCTCCCCGCCTTTCCCGACACCCGGCCGGTGGACGCGGGGTTCGACGCGTTCTTTTCCATTGACCTGCGTCCGCCTGCCGTCGTACGCAGGACGCGGCGCAACCTCGGCGCTCGACACATCACGCCATGCCGACCGGCGAAAGCGATCCGTGATCCCGACGCTCTGCCGCCGTCGGCGCCCACGGCAACCCTGGCTCGCGGTCGCCGTCCTCGCGCTCGCGTCCGTCCCTCCCGCTCGCGTCGCCAGGTCCGAGCTCCGGCCCGGCACCGTGCTGGGCCGCGAGAACTGGGAGGAGGCGAAGGGCCTCCTGCCCGACGAGTTCCTCGAGGCCTACCACCGGGGCGACTTCCGGCACGAGATCCGGAGCTGGGACCCTCCTCGCCTCGGGGACGAGCCGATCTTCGCCGCGGCGCTCAAGGAGAACGAGGGGCGCTACGACCTCGACGCCGAGGGCTCGATCGTCGAGCGCACCACCGGGAAGCCTGCCGGCGAGATCGTGGCCTGGCCGTTTCCGAAGATCGACCCCGCCGATCCCCGGGCGGCGGCCAAGATCGTCTGGAACTACTTCTACACGCTCTACTATGGCGGGAACGGCCACTACCGGGCGGACCTGCTGTGGATCTCCCGCCACGGCCTCGACCGCTCGATCAGCGTCGACGCCTTCTTCAAGCACTACGACGGCCAGCATCCGCGCTTCCGCGAAGCGAACGGCCGCAAGGACCTCCTGTCGCAGACCTTTGCCGAGGTGCTCTCGCCGGCCGACGTCCAGGGCATCCTGTCGCTCACCTGGCGCTATCGTGATCCCCACGCTCGTGACTCGGTGTGGACCTACGTGCCGAGCCTCCGCCGCACTCGCCAGGTCTCTCCCTCGAACCGCTCCGACGGTTTCCTCGGCTCGGATCTCTCGCAGGACGACGGGCCGTACTTCGACGGCAAGGTGCAGGACTTCGAGTGGAAGCTGCTGGGCGAGCAGGACCTGCTGGTGCTCTTCGACCGGCCGTCGTTCGACCAGCCGGCGCTGCTCAGCCGGCTCCCCGAGGGCGGCTGGCGGATGGTGATCCCGGGCGGGGCCCGGGTCGGATTCCAGCTGCCGGACTGGAAGGGCTCCCCGTGGTGCCCCGTCCAGGAGATCCTGGTCCGCCGGCCCCACTGGATCGTCGAGGCGGTCCCGAAGGACCGGTACTACCTCTACGGGAAGATCGTCTTCCGCTTCGACAAGGACATCTACCTCGGGAGCTATGCGTCCAAGTACGACTGGAAGGGCATGCTGCTCAACTCCTACGTCGCGGTCCGCACCAACGTGATCCGGGTCGCACCCGGGGAGTTCTGGGGATGGGCGGGCGGCGCCGTCGCCCTCGGGGTCAACTGGAAGCTCGACCGGGCGAGCACCGCGGGCATCGTCGCGGGGACGGACGTCCCGGCCGACTCGAGGATCCCGCTCTCCACCGACGTCTTCTCGCTCCAGCGCCTCCATTCCGACGGGAAGTAGCCGCCCTCATCTATTATTTCCCGAACCGGTTGAGCGTCTGGTAGTCGAAGAAGTCGGGATCGAGCGGGATGCGACGGTCGTTCGGCGGATCCGCGCCCGGGCCGTTCATGCCCGACGCCGTGGCGCGGTCCGCCTTGATGTTCTCCGAGAGCTGGAGCGCGAAGGTGGCCCCCCACCACCGCTCGTGCTCGTTGAACGGTGCGGTGGCGTACCCGGTCACCTCGTAGACGTTCAGCAGCTCGCCCCGCCACGAGAACTTCCGGTTCCACGCGCCCTGCCACGTCTGGTCGTCGATCCACAGCTCGAGCTTGCCGTAGAGGTAGTACCGGTCCTTGGGCACGCCCTCGAGGACCCAGAACTTCCGCTTCGCGAGGCCCGCCGCGGCCGGCGCCCAGGGCACCCCCTTCCAGTCCTTCACCATGTAGCCGACGGTGCGGTCGTTGTTGGAGAAGATCGACCGCCACCCGCCGCCCGGCAGCGGCTTGCGCTGCGAGTTGCCCGCGACGCTGTCCGGATCGACGAAGCGCAGCCCATCCTTGTGGCCGACGATCTTCCAGTCGAAGTCCTCGGGCTTCCCATCGAAGAAGAAGCCGTCATCCTGGCTCTGATCGGAGCCGAGGAAGCCGTCGGAGCGGTTCGCGGGCGAGATGGCGCGGACGCGGCGGAGCGCCGGCACGTAGGCCCAGCTGA
This sequence comes from Deltaproteobacteria bacterium, assembly GCA_005888095.1. GTDB lineage: Bacteria > Desulfobacterota > Binatia > DP-6 > DP-6 > DP-3. The sequence continues at coordinate 8,231 of VBKF01000102.1, forward strand.
GATCGCGTTTCGTCGGGTCCTTGAAGCGGTAGCCGAGCGCGGCGGTGCCCTGCAGGTCGTTCGGGGTCACGCTCACGGCGAGGAACTGGAAGAGCAGGTTCTGGGGGTTCTTGGGCGGCGAGTATGGCTTCGGCTGCCCGTCGTAGTAGAGGAAGAACACGTCCTGCACCGAGGCGCGGTCGACGCCGCTCCGGCTCACCCAGTTGAGTAGCGTCAGGTTGTGGCTGTTGCCGCCGGTGTAATAGGCGTAGTCGAGGTTCCAGAGCGCCTTGTAGCCGGCCTCGGGATCGTCCTCGCGGATGTCGGGAAACGGCAGCCCGCGGATGTAGTCGGGCCGCGTCCTGGTGTCCTTGTCGATCGGCGACTTGTGCTCGTCGAGCACCAGGTGCTCGGCGTTCCACTTCGTCGCCTCCGCGAAGCCGTCGTCCCAGCTCCAGCGCGAGTTCGGGAAGTCGACGAGCTTGTTGGCGTACTCGCCCTTCTTGAAGTGGTTGTAGATCTCCGGCGGCAGCTGGTCCTTCACCTGGTCGACGTTGCTCTGGTCGACCATCGTGCCGGCCTCGATCGCCTCCGCCCTCTCGCACGGGCCGGCCGTGATCCCGATCACGAGCCCGAGTGCCAGAGCCGTCACGCCGTCGCGCATCGAGTGGACCTCCCTTCCCGCGAACGACCCTAGTGGCGGATGCCGTTCGGTGCAACGGGCTTGCGCGCTCGTCGCCGGCCGTGCCCAAATAGCCCGGCATCCCCTGTGGACTATCGCGACAAAGTCGTGGTCGTGACCGGCGCGTCCTCGGGCATCGGCGCGGTGACCGCTCGCGCCTTCGCCGAGCGGGGGAGCGTCGTGGTCGGCGTCGCGCGGCGCGAGGAGCTGCTCCAGAAGCTTGCCCGCGATTGCCAGCTGCGCTCACCGGCGTCGGGCTACCTGGCTGGCGACCTCGGGGAGCGCCCGTTCGCCGAGCGCGTGGTCGACGAGACGGTCCGCCGCCATGGCCGCCTCGACATCCTCATCAACAACGCGGCCATCTCCAAGCACAAGCAGTTCTACCACATGACCGCCGACGAGGCGGAGTACGTGATGCGCGTCAACTTCCTCTCCTGCGTGTGGATGACGATGGCCGCCATCCCTCACATGCTGCGCCAGGGCGGCGGGACGGTCGTCAACATCTCCTCGTTCGCCGCCAAGGTCTCCCCGCCGCGCGAGACCATGTACGCCGCCTCGAAGGCGGCCATGAACGCGTTCACCGAAGGACTGTGGAACGACCTGGCCGGCTCGAACATCCACGTGAGCGTGATCAACCCCGGCCCCATCGACACCGAGATCTGGCTCAAGGAGGACGAACCGGTGGCCTATCAGGGCCCCAAGTACCCGGCGCAGATCGTGACCGACGCGATCTTCGAGGCCATCGAGAAGCGGCGTCACGAGCTGACCGTCCCGAAGCGCAATCCCATGCTGCTCGCCGCGCGCTTCCTGCGGCTCTTCGTCCCGTCGCTGCTCCGCTTCGGCGTCGCGAGGATGGAGCCCGTGCCCGCCGAGATCGTCGAGCAGGCGCGCGCCCGGGCTGCCAAGGGGAAACGCCTCGGCGACCTGGACGAAGGATAGCGCGGGCCTGCGCCATCCCGTCAGCTCCCCTCTTTGCGGCCTCGTCCCTCCCCGCTAGTTTTCGCTGCTCTACCGCCTCGCGGGGCGACCGCCCACCGGAGACGTGGTGCGCGGTCGCGCGCTTTCTGATTGACTGCGTCGGGGCGCGGCCCAGCGGGAGGCGTCGGACAGAACCAGGTACGTAGGTTGGGAACTATCAAGCACTAACGAACGCAGGAAGGTAGGAGAAATCGCCATGCCGACCGACCGCCGTCTTCTGTCGCTGCTCGTGGCCGTCGCGCTGCTGTCGATGCCGCGCGCGCGGGCGCACGCCTTCGACGTGGTCATCAACGCCCAGGGCGAGTTTGCCGATGCGTACCTGGTGAACGGGACCGCGTTCCCGCCCAAGGTCGTGTTCATTGACCCCGACCCCCCGAACCCGGACAGCATTACCGGGACGCCGCCGCGCGTCGGCCGGCACGTGAACGGCAAGCTCTGCTTCTTCCCGCGCCGCGTGGGACACAACGGCCAGTTCGTGCTGGCCGACGACACCTATCGCGAGTCGTGCCTCGACCGGAACCCGCCCCAGGCGCGCTGCAGCGTGACCCGTCGCGGGAGCCGCTTCTATATCGGCCGCGACCCGGACGGCTGGGCGGTCTTCCGGCCAAACGGCAAGTGGAAGAAGCAACACATCCACACGGCCTGGCCGGGCTTCGACACGACACCCCAGGGGACGGATCCCGGCCAGCCGCCGCAGGGCAACGCCGACCCGCAGGGCTGCGTCTTCGATGCGCAGGGCAACATGTGGGGCAACGACGTCGGCAGCGGCGACCCGACCGACATGGACCCCAGCCACCACGGCGCCTTGCTCGTTTTCTTCCCGAGCCCGCGGCACAAGTACGATACGTATTGCTTCCTCGACAAGGACCTGTCGCAGGCGGGCATGCCGGCGATGGACGAGACGGGCAACATCTACATCGCGGAGACCGGCCGGGGAATGATGTGGAAGTTCTCGCCACCCTTCCCCGCGAGCGCCGCGGACTGCAACAATCCCGATCACCTCGTGACCACCCCGCCGACCAAGACGCCGTTCCCCACACCCGGCGAGCCGACGCCGGCGGCGATCGTCCGCGTTCCCGGCACGGACCACTGGTACATCGACAGCGTCCTCCTGCCCGGGGTGCCGGGCCAGGGAGGGGGACTGATCAACGAGTACGACGCGAACGGCGTGCTCGTCCGGAACATCGTGCCGAGCAACATGCTCCTGAACCCCCTCGGCATGGACGTCGGCTCGGACGGGACCCTCTACTACGCGGAGCTGAACCTCAACCCCGACACCTCCACCGGCTGTGGCCGCGTCTCGATGGTCAGGTTCGTCGGCGGTACGCCGCAGCCGCCGCAGGTCCTGGGCAAGAACCTCAGCTTCCCGGACGGCGTGACGGTGGTGGATTCGTCGCGACTCCGGGTCAACTTCCTGAAGCTGCCCCCCGCCCCTGAACCGGACCCCCGAACGTGCAACGGGGGAGGCGGCTCACCGAGCGGCGCATTCATCGACTGAGCCGGCCGCGCGCGGCGCCAGGGCGCATTCTCCGGCGCTTTTTCAATTGACTCGATCCGGGCGGCCGTCGTATGGACGGCGCCGGTCGAACAGGAGAAATCGCCATGTCCATCGCGCGTCGCCTGGCATTCGTCCTGGCCGTTGCCCTGGCTGCCCTGCTCCTGCCGCGTGTGTCGGCGCGCGCCTTCGACGTCGTGCTCAACGCCCAGGGCGAGTTCATGGACGCCTACCTGGTGAACGGGACGGCGTTGCCGCCCAAGGTCGTGTTCATCGACCCGGACCCTCCGAATCCGGACATCCTCGGCACGCCGCCCCGCGTCGGACGGCACGTGAACGGCAAGCTCTGCTTCTTCCCGCGGGCCAGCGGACTCACCGGCAAGTTCGTGGTCGCCGACGACACGTATCGCGAGTCCTGTCTCGACCGGAACCCGCCGCAGGCGCGGTGCAGCGTCACCCGTCGCGGCAGCCGTTTCTTCGTGGGGAAGGACCCCGACGGCTGGGCCGTCTTCCGGCGCAACGGCAAGTGGGCGAAGCGCCACATCCACACGCCGTGGCCCGGCTTCGCCGAGACACCCCAGGGGACACCTCCGCCCGATCCGCCGCAGGGCAATCGCGACCCGCAGGGCTGCGCCTTCGATCCGCGCGGGAACATGTTCGCCACCGACGTCGGCAGCGGCGACCCGACCGATCCGAACCCCAACCATCGCGGCGCCTTGCTCGTCTTCTTTCCCGGCCCGCGGCACCGCTACGACACGTTCTGCTTCCTCGACAAGAACCTCGCGCAGGCCGGCATGCCCGCAATGGACGAGACGGGCAACCTCTACGTCCCGGAGACCGGCCTGGCGCGGATGTGGAAGTATTCACCGCCGTTCCCGTCGAGCGCGGCGGACTGCGCCAATGCCGATCACCTCGTGACGACGCCTCCCACCAAAGCCTTGTTCCCCACCCCCGGCGCGGTAACGCCGTCGTCGATCGTCCGCGTCCCCCACACGGATCACTGGTACGTCGCCAGCGTCATCGTGCCCTTCCCGGGGGGGATCATCAACGAGTACGACGCCAATGGCGTCCTCGTCCGGAACATCGTCCCGAGCAACATGCTGAAGAACCCCCTCGGCATGGACGTCGGCACCGACGGCACCCTGTACTACGCCGAGCTGAACCTCAATCCGGACTTCTCCACGGGGTGTGGCCGCGTCTCGATGGTCCGCTTCGTCGGCGGCATGCCGCAGGCGCCGGAGGTGCTGGGGAGGAATCTCAGCTTCCCGGACGGGGTCACCGTGGTGGACTCCTCGCAGCTCCGGGTGAACTTCCTGAAGTTGCCGCCGGCTCCCGAGCCCGACCCGAGGACGTGCAGCGGCGGGGGCGGCTCGCCGAGCGGCGCCTTCATCGACTGACCGCGCTCCGCTCGCCGGCTACGGCAACCGCAAGGCGTGCACGCCGCCGCCGTTCCCGTCGAACGAGTTCCCGGAGCCGACGAACAGCGTGCCGCCCACGATCGCCGCGCTCGAGTTGACCGACCCCGGCATGGTGAACTCCTGGAGCGGCGTGCCGCTCGCGGCATCGAAGGCGCGCAGTGACGGCGGGATGAGCGCGCCCACGAACACCACGCCGTTCGCCACCGAGGACGCCCCGAAGGCGGGGGGGCCGTTCTGCTCCCACGCGACCGTGCGTGCGGTCGGGTCGAAGGCGTGCATGGTCGGCTGCTGGACGGGGGTGTCGCGCGGGTCGTTCGGATCGCACGGCTGGCCGCCGAAGTCGCCCAGGGCCGTGCCGCCGTAGGCCCGCTGGCCGTCGAAGGCGGTCGAGCCGATGAAGCCGCCGGCAAACCCGCCGAAGACGACGTTGGCCCGCCACACGAGCTGGCCGCCGGGGTTGTGGGTGAGACGCTCGAGGACGTAGTAGGTCCCGTCCTTGCCGCCCACCCCGAGCCACCGGTTCGCCCCGAGATCGATGACGTTCGCGGAGGCACCGAAGTCGAAGTCGCAGACGTCGCCCTGGCGCGGGCGGTACGCCCACCGGACCCTGCCGCTCCCCGTGCGCAGCGCCAGGACGGCCTCGTGGTAGGGGGGCGGCGCGTCGGCGCCGCAATCCGCCGTGCCGAAGTAGACGAGGTGCTTCTTCTCGTCGACCGCGCCCGAGCTCCACACGTTGCCGCAGCTCCGGTTCTGGCCGAGCACCTTGCCGTGGACACGCACCGGCTTGCCGTTCGCGTCGAGCACCGGGTCCACCTCGAAGCGCCAGCGCTGCTTGCCCGTGCGCGTGTCGAGCGCGACGATCCCGCCCCGGTACCCGATCGCGCGGCCATCGGTCGAGGCGCCGACGAAGACCCTGTTCTTGAACACCGCCGGTGACGAGAAGATCTGGTTCGGATCGTTGGGATCGCTCTCGCAGTTCGGCGCCTCCGGGTTGCCGCAGATCACCTTCTTCCAGACGAGGGAGCCGTCCGCGGCGTTCAGGCAGTACACCGTCTTGCCGGCCCCGAAGTAGACCTTCCCCTTGACGACCGCCGCCGACGAGGTGATGAGCCCGCCGTCCGTCTCGACGCGGTCCTGGGGAGGAGTGGGTCCGCCGGGACACTGAGGGGGGATCGGGGTGATGTTGCTGTCGCAGTCCACCTGGAAGCTCCAGACGAGCGAACCCGAGGCGGAATCGAGCGCATAGAAAAAGCCGTCCCACGCGCCGACGTACACCCGTCCATCGACCACCGTGGGCGAGGCGCTGACCGTGTCCGAGGTCGGAAAGTCCCAGGCCGGCAGCAGGAGCGCCACGTTCCCGGCGTTGATGAGCGAGCCGGCGTTCGTGAAGCTGTGCTTCAGATCGCGGCCGTACATCGGCCAGTCGAGGGCCGCCGCAGCGGATGCTCGAAGGAGCACGCCGAAGGCCAGGATGATCACGACGCGACGATTCGATGGCAGCATGCGCGCACCTCCGTGCAAAAGGGCGCCGAATTAGAAGGCAGCTGCGCACCGCAAGTCAATCGCAAAAAAAGCGTGAAACGGCGAATCCATAGTGGGTAGGGGCCGGGGGGCCCCCACCGTCGCCACCGGGATCAGCTCGAAGACGGGGTAGCGCGGGGCCAACGGAGCAAGCGCGTCGGCTGGCGCGCCGGCAGGGACCGGGAAGTAGCGCTGCACCGTGAGCTTGAACCGATCGAGGTAGGCCTTCAGGACATCGGGCTTCTCGACGTCCGGGACGATCCGCACCCGGAGCTCTTCTCGCCGGCGCCCCTTTCGCAGCGTGATCTGCCCGCTCGCGCGTGCGTTTCGAACCCATTGTGTCTCCCCCCGGCCGGCGACCAGGAAGCGCCTCCCGCGGTGGACGAGGACGTCGACCGGCGTCGAGTAGAGCCTGCCGCTGCGGCGGCCGCGTACCTCGAGCTGGTAGTTGTGCGAGAAGCCCAGGCCGAGGCCGACGTGCGCCCCGAACATCCGGCTGAAGAGGCGTTCGATCGGAGAAGGCGCGTCGAAGTGGATCTTCTCCTGGCTCATGACGCGGAGCATCGCAGATATGTCGGCGCGGGCCCAGGGAAATCCCGATCGATCTCGGCCGTTTCCCAGTCCTCGCCAACTAGGACGTAGGCTGGCCATCCTTCATCGGATAAAGTCGATCCGCTCCCAGAAAGTTCTTGACGTCGCGCCGTCGATCGTCGGAGATTCCCGTCGCAATGAGGCGCGACAAGGATTGGCTCTCCTTTGCCCTGCTCATGCTGACGGTGCTGGGGATGGCCCTCGTCGCCCTCGCCGAATAGCAGCGGTCGGCCGGACATCGCCGTCCGATCCCGCCCCACTCTCACGAATCCCGGGTGTGAGCGCGCACTCGCGGGTCACTTGTCCGTGGCACGTTCCATGCTTATCAGAAAAGCCCCTGCGGAGCGGCACGCGCCGCAGGTCATGGGAGGGACGGTATGAAGCCGATCGAGAAATTGCGGCAGAAGCTCCTGGCGCAGCGGCGGGCCCTCTTCGAGCAGGTCGCGCGGGCCGCGGACGATCTGCGCTGGCTCGATACGAACACGCATCCGGAGACCGAGGAGGAGGCGCAGGAGCAGAGCATCGCCCGACTGCTCGCCCGGCTGGACGAGCGCGGCAACACCGAGCTGCGCGCGATCGATCGCGCGCTCATCCTCATCGAGGCGGGTGCCTATGGGAGGTGTGAGGACTGCGACGAACCCATCCCCGTCGAGCGGCTGGAGGTCCTGCCGGCGGCGACCACGTGCGTCTTCTGCGCCTCGGCTCGCGAGCGTGATTCCCGACAGGCGGCGGCACCGTGATGTCGAGCAGCCGACTGCCCCCCTCGGAAGGCGGCGGTACGGACCTCCGGGCGAGGCACTGTATCCCGTGCGAAGGCGGCGTCCCGAAGCTCGCCGCGGCGCGCGTCGCCGAGCTGCGCGGTGAGGTCCCGGCCTGGGAAATGCGGGTCGACAAGCTGCACCGCACCTTCCGCTTCCGGGACTTCAAGGCGGCGATGCAGTTCGTCGACCGGATGGCGGAGGTCGCGGAGGCCGAAGGCCACCACCCGGACTTCGCCGTACACTACAATCGGGTCGACGTGACCGTCTGGACGCACGCCATCGACGGCCTCTCGGAGAATGACTTCATCCTTGCGGCCAAGATCGACGCGCTGGTGTCCTGACGGGAGGAGAGGCGGCGACCGGATTCGAACCGGTGCATGGAGGTTTTGCAGACCTCTCCCTTAACCACTTGGGTACGCCGCCCAAGGAACTTCGTTCCATACTTGCGAGCCTTGCGCGTGTCAACGCGCAGCGCGCTTGCGCGCTACCGTGGCGTCCCCGTGGGCGGCGTGGGGGGGGCGCCCGCGGTGGGCTCCGATTCCCGCTTGCGCTTCTCTTCCTTCTTCTGGCGCTTCTCGAGCGCCTTCATGCGACGCTCGGCTTCTCGGCGCTCACGGACGTTGCTCTTGAAGGCCCGTCCCCCTGCCATGGCGACACCTCCGCGCGCTGACGCTGGCTCGACGGCGATTCGTCCGAATTAACCCTGCCTCGCCGCCGACGTCAAGGCGTCGCCCGACGCTCGCCATGTGGGTCGGGGTCGTCCCCTCGTCCTCCTCCTCGGCGGGAACGAACTGGAATTGCCCCGTGAAACGGTTCACCACGAAGTCCTGGCCGGCGGAATAGAGACCGCCGTGCGCGAAGGCCGCGGCCACCAGAAAAAGACCGAGCAGGAGGACTGCGCGAGCACTCATCGGATGCCTCTCCTCTCTAGACGTCCAGCGTGCCGATGCTGGCTTCCCAGTTCCGGCCGTTGAAACGCGTCACCGCGAGCTGCTCGATGTCCACGCCGTCGAGACACCGGACGTTCACGTCGATCCGATCGGGATGGGAACGCGGGACGTAGAAGCTCGCCACACCGCACGTCCGACAGAAATGATGCTGGGCGGTCATGGTGCCGAAGCGATACGTGGCGAGCGCGTCCGCGCCGGCGAGCAGACGGAAGCGCTCGCGCGGGACGATGTGATGCAGGTAGCCCTTGCGCCCGCAGATGGAGCAGTTGCAGTCGACCACCCGTACCAGGTCCGCGGTGACCTCGAAGCGCACTCGCCCGCAATGGCAGCCGCCGGTGAAGATCCGCACGGCCGGATGCTAGACGACGGATTCCCGGCCCGTCAACGCAGTGATAGGCAGGAGCCGATGGTGGACGGGAGAGCCGCGAGGGTCGTCGTCCTCGGTGCGGGCTTCGCCGGGTTGCGTGCCGTCCGACGCCTGGCCCGGGCCGGTGTCCGGGTGCTCTGGGTCGACGGCCGCAACTATCACTGCTTCTTGCCGCTCCTCTACCAGGTGGCGATCGCCGGCCTCGAGCCGCAGGAGATCGCCTATCCCGCGCGCAGCATCCTGCGCCGGCTGCCGAGCGCCGAGTTCCGTCTGGCGCGCGTCGTCGCCGGCGACCCGGCCGCCCGGACCCTCCTCACCGCCACCGGCGACCGGCTCGCCTACGACTACCTGATCGTGGCCACGGGCGGCGTCGCCGAGTACTTCGGCATCCCGGGGGCGCGGGAGGCGGCCCTGCGGCTCTACGACCTCGAGGACGCGCGCCTCCTCCGCAACCACGTGCTGCGGGTGCTCGAGCAGGCCGAGGCGCTCGACGACCCGGCGGCGCGCGCCGCCCTCCTCACCTTCGTCATCGTCGGCGGCGGCCCGACGGGCGTCGAGATGGCGGGCGCGCTCGCCGAGTTCCGGCGTCACGTCGTCCCGCGCGACTACCGAAATGTCGAACCCCACGCGGTCCGCATCGTGCTCCTCGAGGCCGGCCCCGAGCTCCTGTCGCCGTTCGTCCCCCACCTGCGCGCGCGGGCGCGCCGGGATCTCCTCGAGTGCGGTGTCGAGGTCCGCACCGGAGCCAAGGTCACGCGCATCACCGAGGAACGCGTCGAGCTCGCGAGCGGCGAGCCGATCGCCGCCCGCACCGCGATCTGGGCCGCCGGCATCCGCGCCGCCCCGGTCAGCGCCCATCTCGGCCTGCCGACGGGACGGAGCGGCCGCGTGCGCGTCGACCCGACGCTGCGCGTCCCGGGATACCCCCACGTCTTCGCCGCGGGCGATGTCGCCGTCGTGGACGGCGCGGAGCGGCTCCCGCAGGTGGCCCAGGTGGCGATCCAGCAAGGCGAGCACGCCGCCGAGAACGTGCTCCGCAGCCTGCGAGGCGAGCCGTGCCTGCCCTTCCGCTACCGGGACAAGGGCTCCCTGGCGACGATCGGCCGCAGCCGCGCCGTCGCCATGATCGGCCGCCTGCAGGTCGCCGGCCGGCTCGCCTGGCTGCTCTGGCTCGTGGTGCACCTCGTCATGCTGATCGGCTTCCGCAACCGCCTCGTCGTCCTGGTCAACTGGGCATGGAGCTACCTGACCTACGACTTCGGGCTGCGCGCCATCGTCGGCGCCGAGCCCGAGCCTGCTGCCGCGCTCGCGGCCACGGCAGATGTGGCGGCTCAGCGCACGGCCATCGGCTCGAGCTAGGAGCGCGGGCCCGGCCATCCCGGACCCGCGCGCCCGCACTCGTTCAGCAGTTGCGGGGGGTGGATTTGAACCACCGACCTCGAGGTTATGAGCCTCGCGAGCTACCTGGCTGCTCCACCCCGCGGCAGATCCCGCGCTCGAGAGCGAGAGAGTGACTTACCTATCGGCGGCACCGTGGCCTGTCAACCACCGCTGTCGGGTGTGACGTAGAGCTCCGCAAGGCCAAGCGCACTGACCTGCGCACGAGCGTCGCGCGCACGCCTCTGCCCGCGCGCTCGCCGTAGGGTCGGAAGACCGCCGCCCTGTGCCAAAGGTGTCGCGGCGCTGGCACGCCGGACCGGCGGCACCCAGCAAAATCGCCAGCGGTTCGCGGCCCGACCGTCGGCCCGGAACCTGCAGGATGCCTCGCGGGCGCGCGCGGCGCGCCCGGAAGGACACACGAGGCAATCGCCATGCGGAGGTGCAGGTGAGCAGCCGGCGCCAGGTGAAGTCGAGCGGGCGAACGGTCCTGGTCGTCGATGACCAGGTGGAGACGCTCAGCTCCGTCCGCATGCTCCTCGAGCGCGAGGGCCACCGCGTGCTCACCGCCGAGGGCGGGCCGCAGGCGCTCGAGCTCCTCGCGCGCGAGCCCGTGCAGCTCCTCCTCGTCGACTACTTCATGCCGGTCATGAACGGCGAGGAGCTCATCCGGGCCGTCCGCGAGCGCGAGCGCGACCGCCTCATCCAGATCGTCCTCCAGACCGGCTACGCCGGCGAGAAGCCGCCCCGCGAGATGCTCTCCCGGCTGGCCATCCAGGGCTACCACGACAAGACCGACGGGCCGGACCGCCTGCTCCTCTGGGTCGACGTCGCGTTCAAGGCCTACGATCAGCTGGCCCAGCTGCACATCGCGGAGCGGTTGAAGACGGAGCTCCTCGCCAACGTCTCGCACGAGTTTCGCACGCCGCTCAACATCATCGTCGGCTACATCGATCTGCTGCGCGAGGGGACGTTCGGCGCCTGCCCCGCCGACGCGCGGGCCGTGTTCGAAAAGGTGCTCGCCAACGCCGCCTACCTCCTCGACCTGGTCGAGGAATTCCTCGACCTCTCCAAGCTCGAGGCGGGCGCGATGCACGTCAAGCCCGAACGCATGGCGCTCACGCCGTTCCTGCGCGAGCTGGCGGAGTCGTTCGCGCTGATCGTCAACCAGCCGGTCGCCTTTCTGTGCGACGTTCCCGAAGACCTGCCGGTCGTGATCGCCGAGGCCGCCAAGCTGCGCGTGGTCATCCACAACCTGCTCAGCAACGCCGCCAAGTTCACCCGCGAGGGACGCATCCAGCTCACAGCGGCTTCCCTCCCCGACGGCCGCGCCGCCATCCGCGTGACCGACACCGGCCCGGGCATCCCGCCCGACCAGCACGAGGCGATCTTCGAGATCTTCCACCAGCTCCGGCCGCACGACGGCGAGACGAAGGGCATCGGCCTCGGGCTGGCGCTCGCACGGCGCTTCACCCGCATGATGGGCGGGGACATCGCCGTCGAGAGCGCGCCCGGCACGGGCTCCACGTTCACCGTGCTCCTGCCGGTCGACTGCCCGCGCGCGGGGGTGGCCCGGGACGAGGCCGCGGCCTGACGGTCGTGGGCGCGTCCTACACCCAGCGCGCCAGGCTCGCGGCCGCGCTCATCCTCTCGGCCGTCGTCGGCCTCGGCGTCGTCTCGGCGCGTGCCGGCATCGCGTGGGTGAACCGGCCCTTTCCCGGCTTCTTTCTCCTCCGCAACCGTGTCGTCGCCTCGGTCAGCCTGCCGAGCTGGCCCGTGTCGGCCTTCTCGGAGGTCTTCCAGGCCGCGGTGGTGGCGGTGGACGGCGTGCCCGCGGCGCGGGCCGAGGACGTCTACCGGGCCGTGCGCCAACGGCCCGCCGGGACGGTCTTGGAGTACACCTTCGAGCGCCACGGCGCGCGCTTCGTCCGCCGCATCGCCTCGCGCCTCTTCACGTGGCGCGACGCGCTCCTCATCTTCGGCGTGTACCTGTTCGACGGGCTCGTGTTCGCGGCCATCGGCGTCGGCGTGTGGGCGCTCAGCCCCCGGCGCGCGACCACCTGGGCGCTGAACGGGCTCGGGCTCTGCGTGGGGGTCTACGCGCTCACGGCGATGGATCTCTACGGCCCGCACGTGCTCTTCCGCGTGCACGCGCTGGCCGAGTCGTTCCTGCCGGCGGTCTTCCTCCACCTGGCGCTCCTCTTTCCCGTTCGCCGCATGCGCCTGCGGCGCGCGATCGCGGCGAGCTACGTCCCGTTCGGGCTCCTGGCCGTCGTCTATCAGGCATGGCTCGACCAGCCCGGGCGCTATCCGGCCGTGCACGAGCTCGCGACGCTCTGCCTCACCGGCACGGGGCTCTGCCTCCTCGCCGGCGTGGTCGTGGGCTACGTGCGAGCTCCGTCCGAGCTCGTCCGCCACCGCGTGCGCATCGTGGCGCTCGGCATCATCGCCGGCTTCCTGCCGCCCGCCGCGGTGCTCGGCTACTCGGCGCTCACCGAGGGCCAGGTACCGGTCAACGTGGTCGGCTACACGGTCTTTCTCTTCCCGCTCTCGATCGCCTACGCGGTCCGCAAGCGCGACCTCTTCGCGATCGACGCGCTCGTCCAGCGCGGCCTCTACTACACGATCCTGAGCGGCCTCGTGACGGTCGTCTACCTGCTGCTCGCGGCGCTCGGGACGCACGTCTTCCGCCTCTCCGGCCTCGGCAGCTCGCCCGTCTTCTCGCTCACCTTCACGCTGGCGGCGCTCTTCTTCCTGCCCGCGTTCCGGGACCGGCTGCAGCGGGTCGTCGACCTCGTCTTCGGCCGCAAGACCTACGACGCCGAAGAGGTGCTCGCCGCGGCCAGCACCGCCCTCGGCTCGACGTTCGACCTGAACGCGATCCTCGCCGTGACCCTCCGCTTTCCCGTCTCGGTCCTCCGCCTCGAGCACGCGGCCGTCTTCCTGCGCGCGGCGAACGGCTTCGAAGAGGCGATGCGCGAGCCGGCCGAGCGACCCGGCGCGCCCGTGCGGCTCGCCGAGGACGCTCCGCTGGCGCGTCTTCTGGCGGCGCTGCCTCAGATTCTCGTGCGCGAGGCGCTGCCCCCGCAGGCGATCGCCGACCGCACGGCGACGCTCGTCTCGCTCGAGACGCTCGGCGCCGAGCTGATCGTGCCGCTCGCCTGCCAGGGCGTGCTGAGCGGCTTCATCGTCTGCGGGCCGAAGCGCGCCGGGACGTCGTTCGCCGCGGGGGATGCGTCCTTCCTCCGCACCTTCGCCAACCAGGCGGCCCTCTCGCTCCAGAACGCCCGCACGTTCCACGATCTCTGGCTCCTCAACAGCGACCTCGAGCGGCGGGTGAACGAGCGCACGCATCAGCTCGCCGCGTCGCTGGCTCAGCTCGAGTCGGCCTACCGGACGCTGCAGGCGAGCCAGGAGCAGCTCGTCTCGGCCGAGAAGATGGCCGCCTTCGGCCGCCTCGCGGCCGGCATCGCCCACGAGGTCAATACGCCCCTCGGTGCGGCCGTGAACGGGCTCAAGGTCGCGCGGGATCTGGTGGCCGAGTGCGAGGCCGTCGCGCTCGACGACACCGCCCCGGCGACGGAGCGCCGGGCCGTGCTCGGCGAGCTCGCGGGCGTGGTGGCGAACGTCGAGGACTGGACACGCAAGGCGATCTCCTACATCCGCAGCATCAAGGCTCACAGCCGGAGCGCCGGCGGCGCCGCCGCGCCGATCGATCTCCCCCGGCTGCTCGAGCGTGACCTCCAGCCGCTGCTCATGCACCGCCTGCGTCTCGCCGGCGGACAGCTCGAGTTCCGTCTCGCGCCCGACCTGCCCGACCTCTACGGCGACGCGAGCCGGCTCGGCCAGGTGCTCGCGAACCTCATCACCAACGCGATCGACGCCTGCGAGGGCCTGCCCCTCGCGCGCCAGGGGATCGTCGTCGAGGCCTCCGCGCCCGAGGGCCGCGAGGTCCTGCTCAACATCCACGACCTCGGCACGGGCATCATCCCGGCCGCCCGGGAGCGCATCTTCGACGAGTTCTTCACGACGAAGCCCCCCGGCAAGGGCACGGGGCTCGGGCTCTCCATCGCGCGCGACATCATCACCGGCGAGTTCGGCGGCACGCTCGCCTGCATGGCGTCGGGACCCGAGGGAACGACGTTCACCATGCGCCTCCCGCTCCGCGCACCGGAGCCGGCGGCGCGCAGCGCGGCGTGAGGGACCCATGGCACGAATGACATCATCCGCGCGCCTGCGGGCGCTCGCCGTGGTTGCGGGGGCCGGGGCTTACGCGCTCGCGCTCCCCCCCTTCGACCACGCCGCGCTCGCATGGCTGACGCTCGTTCCGCTGCTGCTCGTCGTGCGCACCGCTTCGCCGCGGCACGCCTTTGCGTGGGGAGCGCTCTACGGCTTCGCCGCGGCCTGGACGGCGACGTGGTGGCTCGCCCAGGCCGTGGCGCGCTACTTCGCGGCCGGCATCCTGCCGGCAGCGCTCGCGATGTCGGCCGCGTACGGCGTCGCCGTGGCCGCGACCTTCGGCCTCTTCGCCGCGGGAGCAGCGCTCGTGGTCGCTCGCCGCGGCACGCTATCGAGGCGCCTGGTCACCGTCCCGGCCCTGTGGACGGCGGTCGAGGTCCTGCGCGCCCGCGTGCTCGGCCAGCCCTGGGCGCTGCTCGGCTACACCCAGCACGCGCAGATCGGGCTCATCCAGGTCGCCGCCGTGACCGGCGTCTATGGCGTCTCCTTCCTGGTCGCGCTCGGCAACGCCGCGATCGTCGAGGCGCTGGTCGCCCTCCGCGAGGGCCGCGGCCGCCGCGAGGCGGGCGCCGCACTCGCCGTCCCGGCGGCGGTGATCGGGGGCGTCTGGCTCATCGGCATGGCGCGCGCGCTCGCCGGTCCCGCGGGTGGCTTCGCCGCGCAACCCGTCGCCGTGGTGCAGACGGGCGTTCCGCCGGCGTTCCACTGGACGCGCGCCTACGCGGAGCAGCAGCTCATGGCGCACGTCCGCGCCACCGAGGCGTTGCCAATCGAACGCGGGCCGGCCCTGATCATCTGGCCGGAGAATGCGCTCACGCTCTACCTCGAGAACGAGCCCCTCGTCGCGCGGCAGCTCGCCCGGCTCGCCACCCGGCACCGGGCCGACCTGCTCTTCGGCCGACCGCGCTACGCGGACGGCCACACGTTCAACAGCGCGACCCTCCTGCGCGCCAGCGGCGAGAGCGGCGGCCACTACGACAAGCAACGCCTCGTGCTCTTCGCCGAGGCCGGACCGCTCGCCGCTCCCCCACCCGAGGCGGCGAACGAGAGCCCGCGCGATTTCACCGCCGGCACGGCCCCGGGAGTCCTCCAGAGCTTCGTCCCCCTCGGCGTCTCGATCTGCCACGAGATCCTCTACCCGGACCTGATCGGCCGCGCCGTCGCCGCCGGGGCGTCGCTCCTGGTGAACATCTCCAACGACGGCTGGCTCGACGGCGGCTATGGCGCGGCGAGCCGGCAGCACTTCGCCATGGCCGTCTTCCGAGCCGTCGAGACACGCCGCTATCTCGTTCGCGCCGCCACCACCGGCGTCTCGGGCATCGTCGACCCGTTCGGCCGGGTGGTCGAAACGGTCGCGCCGGGAGCCGTGGGCGCCGTCACCGGCGTGGTGGCCGCCCGCGGCGAGCTCACCCCCTACGTCCGCTTCGGGGACGCTTTCGCACTCCTGTGCATCCTCCACATCGCCGCCCTGATCGCCACCACCCTGACGTCCGCCCGCACGCCCCGCGCGCCCGAGGCCGTGCCGACGTTCCCGCAGGACACCGCCGTCGATACGAAGCGGCACGCCGCGTAGGCGGCTGTTGAGCGCCCGGAGGGCGTCACATCACGCGCGCCGCCTTCTCAGAAAATGGCGCAGGATGACGATGCGGTCGTTGCCCCAGAACATCTGCTGACCCACGAAGAAGGTCGGGACCCCGAACGCTCCACGTCGGCACGCCTCTTCCGCAGACGAGGCCGCGAGCCTCGCCGTCTCCGGATCGGCAAGCGCGGAGACGAACGCGCTTCCCGGGAGTCCCACCTCCTCGGCTATTCGCACGCAGACCGCTTCGTCAACGGGCCAGACATCGGAGCCGTAGACCGCAGCACAGAGCCGCCAGCCGTACGCCGCCGCGAGGCCCAGGCGCCTCGATGCCGTCGCGGCGCGGACGAGAAGCTTGAAATCGAAGTCGTGGGTCGGGGGCTCGCGAAACGGAATTCCGTAGTAGTCCGCCCAGCACTCTGCGTCGTAGCGGCGGTACGCCCAATCGTATTGTCCAGAAACCGGCTCCCCGGCGAAGGGATCGCGACCCCGGAGCCCTCGGATCTCGGTCCCGTTCACCGGCCGCCAATCGACACGGCATCCGGTGTCCGCCTCGAGGGCCGGCATCTGGCTCGCCGCGAGATACGAGTAGCGGCTGCCGGGAGAGAAGAAGAAGTCGACGGTCACTCGATCTTCCATCACGTACGTCAGACCGTGCCGGGAGGCAACTCGGACAGCGTGCGGTGCGGCCGGCCTCGCAACGCGGTTGGACGCGACAACCCCTTGCCGGGGAGGCGCCGTTCGGGGCAGGATCGGCGCACCATGAAGCTCGGCCTCTTCCTCCCGCTCGCCGGGGACGCGACGCGGCTCCGCGAGATGATCACCGTGGCCGCAACCGTGGGCGAGAGTGCCGGGTTCCACTCGCTCTGGTTCGCCGAGCACGTCGCGCTCTTCGACGCCCCGGGCTCGCGCTACCCCTACGCCGCCGACGGCAGCTTCCCGCTCACCGGCGAGGTCGGGATCGTCGAGCCGTTCGTCGCCATCGCCTTCGCGGCGGCGCTCACCACGCGCATCCGGCTCGGCACCGGCATCTGCCTCGTCCCGCAGCGCCCGCCGCTCTACACGGCAAAGCAGGTCGCGGACGCGGACGTGCTCTCGGGCGGGCGGCTCGACTTCGGCGTGGGCATCGGGTGGCTGCGCGAGGAATTCGAGGCGCTCGGCGTGCCCTTCGCGGGTCGCGCCGCGCGCTGCCGCGAGTACCTGGCGGCGATGCGCTCGCTGTGGACCGACCCGGTATCGCGCTACGAGGGCCGCCTGCTCCGCATCCCGCCGCTGCGCATGTTCCCGAAGCCGATCCAGAAGCCCCACCCGCCCATCATCTTCGGCGGCGAGAGCGACGCCGCCCTCCGCCGGGTCGCGGACCTCGGCCAGGGCTGGTACGGCTTCAGCCTGCTCCCCGACGAGGCGGCCCCACGCATCGCGGTGCTCGACGGGATGCTCGCCGAGCGCGGGCGGGCGCCGGCGTCGGTCGAGGTGAGCGTCTCGCCCTACTTCAAGCCCGCGCGCGACGCTGCCGCGCTGCGCGCCTACGCCGAGGCCGGCGTCGACCAGGTCATCTACCTGGTCGGGCTGCGCGGCCCGGACACGGTTGCGGCCGAGATCGAGGCTCTCGCGACCGAGCTCATACCAACGTCCGACCGGCTCGGTCTCCCGGCGCGGCGAAGGGCGTAATCGCGCACCCCGCCCGCCATTTGCGCGACGGCCCCGCTTCGCGTACCCCGGGGCGCCATGATTCCGGAGTCGACCGCGCCGGCCGCCGCCGCACCGGCGGCCGAGATGGGCGGGCGCGGCCTCCTGGCGCGCCGGGCGAGCGTGGTGAGCGCGGCCGTCCTGGCGAGCCGCGTCCTCGGGGTGGTGCGCGAGCAGGTCTTCGCGGTCTTCTTCGGCGCCGGCCGCGAGCTCGACGCGTTCATCACGGCCTTTCGCATCCCGAACCTCCTGCGCGACCTCTTCGCCGAAGGCGCCCTGTCCGCGGCCTTCGTCAGCACCTTCACGCAGCACCTCGAGCGCGGCGGCGACGCGGCGGCCTGGCGGCTCGCGAGCCTGGTGATCAACGCGCTCGCCGTCGTCGTCGGCCTGCTCACGCTGCTCGGCATGTGGGTGGCGCCGGCCATCGTCGAGGGGATCGCGCCGGGGTTCGCCGACATCCCCGGGAAGGTGCCGCTCACGGTCGAGCTGACCCGCATCATGTTCCCGTTCCTGCCCCTGGTGGCGCTCGCCGCCGTCGCCATGGGCATCCTGAACACCCGGAACGTCTTCGGCGTCCCGGCCTCGGCGGCGGCGTTCTTCAACGTGGGCTCGATCGTGGGCGGCCTCGCCGCCGCGTACTGGATGGCGCCCGCCTACGTCCACGGCATCGTGGTCGCGGTCGCGGCGCATCGCCAGGCGCCGACCGACCCCGCCCTCGCGGCGCGGGCGATCACCGGCATGGCGATCGGCACGCTCATCGGAGGCCTCCTCCAGGTGCTCGTCCAGGTGCCGTCGCTCGGCCGGGTCGGGTTTCGCTACCGGCCGATCCTCCATGCGGCCGACCCGGGGCTGCGGCAGGTCATGCGCCTCATGGCGCCGGCGACGATCGGCGCGGCCGCCGTGCAGGTGAACGTGTTCGTCAACAACAACTTCGCCTCCTACCTCGGCAACGGCCCGGTCTCGTGGCTGAACGTCGCCTTCCGCTTCATGCAGCTCCCGATCGGCCTGTTCGGGGTCGCGCTCGGCACGGTGACCCTCCCGCTCGTTTCCCGCCACGTGGCCCGTGGCGACCGGCCGGCGCTGCGCCGGACGCTCGCCGAGTCGCTCGAGCTGGTCGGGCTCCTCTGCCTGCCGGCGGCCGCGGGGCTCGCGCTGTTCGCGGTGCCGGTCATCGGCCTCATCTACGAGCACGGCCGCTTCACCGCCGCCGACACGACGGCGGCCGCGCAGGCCCTCGCCGCCTACACGGCCGGCCTCGCCGGCTATGCGGGCATCAAGGTGCTCGCCCCCGCCTTCTACGCGCTCGACGACGCGCGCACGCCGATGCTCGTGAGCCTGGTGTCGATCGCGGTCAACTACGCGCTCAACTGGACGTTCGTGCGCCGCCTCGGCTTCGGCCACGTCGGCCTCGCGCTCTCCACCTCGGCCGTGGCGCTCGGCAACTTCGGGCTGCTCTACCTCGTCCTCCGCCGTCGCATCGGCGCGCTCGGCGGCCGTCTCCGGGCGGCCCTCGCACGCATCGCCGTCGCCACCGCCGTCATGGCCGCCGTCGCCGGCGGCCTCGACGTCGTCGTGGCGGCCCACCTTCCCGCGGCCGGCGCGCTCCGCCACGCCCTCCGGCTCGCGGTGGCGATGCCGGTCGCGGCCGTTTGCTTCTGGGCGACGTGCCGGGCGCTCGGCGTGGCCGTGCCGCTGCCGCGGCGCCGGCGCGGCTGAGCCCCGCGACTCGGCGCAGCGCCCCGAGCTCACCGGGCGTCAGGTCGCGCCAGCCGCCCGGCGGAAGCCTCCCCAGCGCGAGGGGACCGAAGCGCACCCGCGCGAGCTTCTCGACCGGGTGTCCGACGGCCTCCCACAGGCGGCGGACGAGGCGGCTCCGGCCCTCGCGCACGGTGATCTCGAGCCACGTCTTCGTCGGCCGCTGCTCGAGGATCCGGACCTCGGCGGGCAGGGTCTTCCCGTCCTCGAGGTGCACCCCGCGCCGCACGCGGGTGAGCGCCTGCTCGCCCGGCGCACCCCGCACCTTCGCGTGGTAGACGCGCGGGACGCCGCGCCGGGGGTGGAGGAGTGCGGCGGCGAGGCCGCCATCGTTCGTCAGGAGCAGCAGGCCGGTCGTGTTCACGTCGAGCCGCCCGACCGGGTAGAGCCGGCTCTTGACGCCCCCGAGCAGCGTCCTGACAGTCGGCCGGCCCTCCGGGTCGTCGAGCGTCGAGACGATCCCCCGCGGCTTGTGCACGACGACCGTGCGCCGCGGCCCCGGCGGCGGCAGGCGCGCGCCATCGACCGCGATGACGTCGTGCGCGGCGTCGGCTCGCACGCCCAGCTCGCGTACCACGGCGCCGTTCACGGTGACGCGGCCGCGCCGGATCAGCTCCTCGGCCGCGCGCCGCGACGCCACCCCGGCGGCGCTCAGGATCTTCTGCAGCCGCTCGCGCAGCGCTCAGCCGGCCTCGCCCGCGGGCTCCCGGTCGGCGGCCGCAGGCGCCGGCGGGCGGACGCCACCGGCATCCACGACCAGCTCGGGGTGGCTCAGGATCTCGGCCTCGCCGAGCTCGCGCAACGTCGGCAGGGCCGAGAGGTCCGGGAGCCCGAAGACCTCCAGGAACTCGCGTGTCGTCCCGTAGAGCAGCGGCCGGCCCGGCGCCTCCTTGCGGCCCACGACGCGGACCAGGCGCCGCTCGAGCAGGGTCGAGAGCACGGCTTCCGCCTCGACGCCGCGGATCGCCTCGATCTCGGCGCGCGTGCACGGCTGGCGATACGCGACGATCGCCACCGTCTCGAGCATGGGGCGCGAGAGGCGTGGCGGCCGCTCGTGCAGCAGGCGGCGCACCCAGAGCGCGTGCTCGGCGGGCGTGCGGAGCTGGTAGCCGCCCCCCACCTGCACGAGCCTGATCCCTCGACCCTCGCGCTCGTAGCCCTCGGCGAGGACCTTGAGCGCT
Source organism: Deltaproteobacteria bacterium (assembly GCA_005888095.1). Taxonomy (GTDB): domain Bacteria; phylum Desulfobacterota; class Binatia; order DP-6; family DP-6; genus DP-3. The sequence continues at coordinate 28,793 of VBKF01000102.1, forward strand.
GCCGTCACCTCCCGCCGCTCGGGCCCGTCGAGGGCCTCGACCAGCCGGGCAAGCGGCACCGGCGCCCCGGCCGCAAAGAGCAGGCTCTCGATCAGCGCCGGGAGGCGCCCGAGGTCGGCCTGCGCGGCCGCATCGTACCCGTTCCCGTTCCTGTGCTCTCTATCCGTTCCGGTCACCGTCTCCATGGTGCTCCCCCTCCCCTCTCCACCCCGCCTCCAAACGACCCAGATCGTGCACGCGCTCGGTGGCCTCCGCAACCGTCGCCACCGCGAGTGCGAGCGTGATCGCCCCGAACCGCTCGGGCTGCTCGGCACGCAGCACCCGCAGCCGTATCAGCTCGAGCAGAGCGAGAAACGTCACGATGACCTCCGCGCGCGTCCGATCGACCGCAAACAGACTCGTGAACTCCATCCGCTCCGCCATGACGAACCGCGCCAGGATGCGCTCGACGGCCTGACCGATGGAGATCTCCTCGCGGGCCACCTCGTGCACGGCCGGCGGCCGCAGCCGCCGCAGCACCTCGCGCAGGGCGTCGAGCAGGTCCGCCAGGCTCGCGTCGCGCACGCAGGGCTCCGCGGTCTCGCCCGCTGCCGGCGGCCCGAGCGCCTCGGGGTCGCGCGCGAAGACGTCCCGGTCGAGGACCGCGCGCTCGCCGAGCGCGAGCGCGACGTCGCGGTAGCGCTGGTACTCGAGCAGCTGCTGGACGAGCTCGCCCCGCGGGTCCTCCTCGGGCTCCTCGTCGTCCTCGGCCGTGGGCAGGAGCATCCGGCTCTTGATGTAGACGAGCGTCGCCGCCATCACGAGGTACTCGCCCGCCCCGTCGAGGTTCAGCTCGGGCAGCTCCTCGAGCGTGGCGAGGTACTGGTCGGTGATGGTGGCGATCGGGATGTCGCTCACCTGGACCTCGTTGCGCTTGATCAGATGGAGGAGCAGATCGAGCGGCCCCTCGAAGATCGGCAGGCGGACGGTGCACGCCACTTCCATCACGCGAGCCCCATCGCCGTGCGCACCTCGGCCATCGTCTCCGCCGCGACCACGCGGGCGCGCGCGTTGCCCGCCTCGAGCACGGCGCGCGCGTCGTCCGGCCCGAGCGTCGCCCGCCGCGCCCGGATCGGCTCGAGCTCCGCCTGCACGTGCTTGATCGTGATCTCCTTGCACTCGAGGCAGCCGATGGCGGCCGTGCGGCATCCGTCTTCCTGGTGGCGGAGCTCCGCCGGCGTGCAGTAGAGCCGGTGGAAGGAGAGATAGGCGGGACAGTCGTTCGGGTCGCCCGGGTCGTGCCGGCGGACGCGCCGCGGGTCGGTCACCATGCGCGCCAGCTTCGCGTGCACGTCGGCCGGCGGGTCGGTCAGGTAAATCGCGTTGCCGTAGCTCTTGCTCATCTTCCGCCCGTCGGTGCCGACGATCTTGGGCGCGTCGGTCAGGAGGGTCGCCGGCTCGGGGAAGACGGGACGGTAGAGGGAGTTGAACCGCCGCGCGATCTCGCGCGTGAGCTCGATGTGCGGCGCCTGGTCGATGCCGACGGGCACGACCTCGGCCTTGTACATGAGGATGTCGGCGGCCTGGAGCACGGGGTAGCCGAGGAAGCCGAAGGTCGAGAGGTCGCGGTCGGTGAGCTGCTCGCGCTGCTCCTTGTAGGTCGGGTTGCGCTCGAGCCACGGCACCGGCGTGAGCATGCCGAGGAGGAGCGCGAGCTCGGCGTGCTCGGGCACGGCCGACTGCTGGAAGATGGTGGCGCGCTCGGGGTCGAGGCCGACCGCCAGCCAGTCGAGGACCATCTCGACGGTGTTCTCGCCGATCGGCTCGTGGCGCGCGTAGTCGGTGGTCAGCGCATGCCAGTCGGCGACGAAGAAGAAGCAGCGGTAGTCGCCCTGCAGGCGCACCCAGTTCTTGAGCGCCCCGTGCCAGTTGCCGAGGTGCTGGCGCCCGGTCGGCCGGGCCCCGCTCACGACCACGCGCACGCGCCCGTCACCCCGCCAGGTGGAGGAAGAAGCGTGTCAACGGGTGCACCAGGGTCGACACGATGTGGGAGTTCATGAGGACGAGGAGGAGCACGAGAAAGCCCACCCCTTCGAGCATGCCGAGCACCCGCGCCTGACGCCGTGGAAGGAGAGCGGCCAGCACCCGGCCGCCGTCGAGGGGCGGGATCGGGAGGAGGTTGAAGACGGCGAGCAGGCAGTTGATCTCGATCGACGCCCGGGCCATCAGGGCGAACGCCCGCAAGAGGCTCGTCGGCTCGGCGGCCGACGGCAACCACGCCAGCACGGCCGCGCTCAGCGTCGCGAGCGCGAGATTCGTGGCGGGGCCCGCCATGGCCACCAGGACGGTGTCGCGGCGCGGGTGCCGCAGCCGCCGCACGTCGATCGGCACCGGGCGGGCGTAGCCGAAGATGAACGGCCGCGTTCCGAAGAGGAGCGGGGCGAGCATGAGCAGCGCCGGCAGGACCACGGTCCCGAACGGGTCGATGTGCGGCAAGGGGTTGAGCGTCAGCCGGCCGTGCCGCGCAGCGGTCGGGTCGCCGAGGCCGTAGGCCACGGCGCCGTGGGCCACCTCGTGGAACACGATGGCCGCCAGCACCGGGACCACGAGGAGCGCGATCTCCGCGACGAGGGCGCTCGTCGGCATGCGCGAGTCTACCGACGGGCCCTGGGGGGCGCAAGAAACGATCGCCCTTACGCCCGGGGGTGATGCCGACGGTGGACCTCGCGCAACCGCACCGGCGTGACGTGCGTGTAGATCTGGGTGGTCCCGACCTCGGCGTGCCCGAGCAGCGCCTGCACGACGCGCAGGTCGGCCCCACCGGTCAGCAGGTGCGTCGCGAAGGTGTGCCGGATCATGTGGGGGAACACCCGCGGGCCGAGGCCTGCGGCCCGCGCGCGCCGCCGGACGATCTTCCAGATCGCCTGCCGGGTGAGGGCGCGCCCGCGGTGGCCGACGAAGACGAACGGGCTCGCCCGCCCGTGGAGCTGCCGCCCCCGGGCGGCGTGCAGGTACGCCTCCAGCGCGGCCCGCGCGGCCCGCCCGAGCGGGACGACGCGCTCCTTGCCCCCCTTGCCGACGACGGTCACGAACCCGGCCTGCAGGTTGAGCTGCTCGCCGCGCAGGCCGGCCAGCTCCGAGACCCGCAGCCCGCAGGCGTAGAGCAGCTCCAGGAGCGCGCGGTCGCGGAGCCCGGTCCGCTCCTGCTCGGCCGGCGCCCCGACCAGCGTCGCCGCCTCACCCTTCCCGAGCGCCCGCGGCAGGCGGGGGGGCGGGCGGCGGACGCGGAGCTTGGCCGCGGGGTCGTCGGGCAGCCGCCGCTCGCGGACGAGGAAGCGGACGAAGCCATGCACGGCGGCGAGGGCCCGGGCCTGACTGCGGGGCGAGAGACCGCGCCCGGCGAGATCCGTCACGTGCCCGCGCATCTCGGCCGGGCCGATGCCCGCGACCGCCCGCACGCCGCGCCGGGCGAGGAAGCCCGCGAACGCCGCCAGGTCGCGCGCGTACGCCTCCATCGTGTTGCGGGCGACGCCGCGCTCGCTGGTCAGGTGGTCGAGGTAGTCGTCGATCGCGCCGTCGATCTCCGCCGCCCCCCTCCCCCGCATCGGCCCCGCCGCTCAGCCGCCGGCCGCCTGCGCCGCCGCCGCAGTTCCGTCGATCTCGAGCGCCCGCGCGAGCGCCTCGCGGATCGCTTCCAGTCGTGCGGGATCCTCGATTTTCCGGCCCTGGTGGTCGGTGACGTAGAAGACGTCGAGCACCTGATCGACCATGGTCGTGATCTTGGCCAGGTGGATCTCGAGCCCGAGGTGGTAGAGGCAGTTCGTGATCGTGAACAAGAGCCCCACCCGGTCGGCCGTGTAGACGTCGAGCACCGTGTGCTCGCGCGACACCGTGTTGTCGATCTCGATCCGCGTCGGCACCGGACGGCGGGGCCGGGCGAAGCGCGACGGCCGGCGCGAGCGCTCGACCAGCGCCTCGACGTCGATCTCGCCACCGAGCACCCCGCGCAGCGCGTGCTCGACCCGCTCCCAGCGCTCGGCGTCGAGCGCGATGTCCGAGCCCTCGTGTGAGAGACGGAAGACGTCGAGCGCCACCCCGTCGCGGCTCGTCGTGATGCGTGCCGCGAGGATGTTGAGGCCGTGCGCGGCGAGCACGCCCGAGAGCATCGCGAACAGGCCCGCCCGGTCACGCGTGCAGACCGCGAACTCGGTGTACTCCCGCTCGGGGAAGTGCCCGAGCTGCGTCGCCACCGCCGGCCGTTCGCCCGCCGTCTCGCGCTCGCCGAACTGCCGGCGGAGCTCGGCGTGGGCGACGATCGTCTCCTCGGGCGTGGTGAGGAAGTAGCTGGCGGGCATGGTCCGGAAGAGCACGTCGAGCGCGGGGACGGCCTCGGCCGGCGCCGTCTCGCGCACCCGCCCCTGGAGGCGTGCGGCGCGCGCCGCCGGGTCCTCGGCCTCGAACACGCCCTTGGCGAAGAACTCCCGGGCCCGCACGTACAGCTCGGTGACGAGCGTGTCCCGCCAGGTGCTCCACACGCCGGGCCCCACGGCCCGCATGTCGGCGTAGGTCAGCAGGTAGAGGCGGTGCAGGTTCTCGAGGGTGCCGACGGTCCGGCAGAAGTCGATGACGAGCTGGTCGTCGTGCATGTCGCGCCGCTGGGCGAGGTGCGACATGAGGAGATGGTGGCGGACCAGGAACTCGCAGGCCGCACCCTCGTCCTCGTTCAGCCCGAGCCGCGTGGCGATGTCGTGCATCATGCGGGCGCCCCGGCCCGAGTGGTCGTGGCCGTGCCCCTTGCCGACGTCGTGGAACATCATGCCGAGGAAGAGGAGCTCCGGCCGCTCGACCTCGCGCATCACCTGGGTCACGTGCGGCAGGGTCTTGGCGAACTCGCCCGCCCGCAGGCGTTCGAGCTCACGCACGCCCATCAGCGAGTGGTGGTCGACGGTGTAGATGTGGAACGGGTCGTGCGCGATCAGGCAGTCGAGGTGGCCGAACTCCGGGATCACCGTCTTCAGGACGCCAAGCTTGTGCATCTCGAAGAGCGTCTCGTCGACGTGCCCCTTGGCGCGCAGGATGTCGAGGAAGGCCGCCCCCACCGCGGGACGCTCGCGGTGCGCCGCCAGGAGCGGGAGGCACTCACGGATCAGCTCGCGCGTGGCGGGGGCGAGCGTCACGCCGTGACGCTGCGCCTCGGCGAACACCTGCACGACGGCCGCGGGGTCGCGCTCGAAGACGCCGCGGTTCACCACGGAAAGGGTGCGGCCCTGGACCCGGATGCCGGGACGGATGACGCGCACGGTCGGCGCGGAGCGCCGGTACGGCTCGGCCTGCACGCAGCGCGCGATCACCGCCTCGCTGAAGCGGTTCACGACCGCCGCCCGGCTGTAGTACGCGCGCATGAAGGCCTCGACCCCGTCCCGCTCGTCGGCGAAGCCGAGCGCCGGCGCCAGGCGCTCCTGGAGCTCGAAGGTGAGCAGGTCCTGATGGCGGTCGCTCGCCTGGTGGAGCGCGTTGCGGATCCGCCAGAGGAAGTCGAGGGCCTCCTCGAGCTCCAGGACGTCGCGCTCGGCGATCTGCCCGAGGGTCACGAGCTCGCGGAAGGAGCGCACCTTGAACTTCACCTTGGCCATCCAGAGCGCGGTATGGAGGTCGCGCAGCCCGCCCTGCCCCTCCTTCAGCTGCGGCTGGAGGAGATAGACGGAGTCGCCGGCGCGTGCGTGCCGCTCGGTGTTCTCGGCCAGCTTCTCCTTGAAGAACGCGGTCGGGTTCTGGCCCCAGACGTCCTCGAACATCTTTCCCTCGAACTCGGCGTAGAGCGCCTCGTCGCCGTCGAGGTAGCGAGCGTCGAGGAGGGCGGTCTTCACCTTGAGGTCCCGCGCCGCAAGCCGGCCGCACTCGCGGATGTTGCGGAGCGCATGCCCCACCGTGAGCCCGGCGTCCCACAGCGCGTAGAGGATCACCTCGGCGATCGTCTCCACGTAGGGATTCACCTTCCAGGGATAGAGAAACAGGAGGTCGATGTCCGACGCCGGGTTCAGCTCGCCGCGCCCGTAGCCGCCCAGGCCGACGACCGCGCACCGCTGGTTGATGCGCGCGTAGCGCGACGCGTAGCTGGCCGCCGCCTCGGCGCTGAGGAAGCGCACGAGGTGATCGACCGCGTCGGTGTAGGCGGCAACGAGCACGAGCCCGCCCTCGCCCGCGTCCTGCCGGGCGCGCAGCTCGGCATGGGCGCGGGCCAGGTAATCGCGGGCGATCTGGCCGGCACGCTTCGCGGCCTCGCCGGTCACCGCGGGCAGCGTCGTCACCGCGGCGAGCGGCGTGAATACCGGGGTCCGCGCGAGCACCATCGAATCTCTCAACCTAGCGGCTTTGGGCGGACAACTCTAGCGGCACGCGGCCGCGCGTCAGAGCGTCCGTGCCCGCCGGGTGTCGGCGAGGAAGCGAGCGACGCCGGCGGCCAGCCCCTCGGCGATCGTCGCCTGGTACTCGGCGCGCGCCAGCCGCCGGCCCTCGATCGGGTGCGTGAGGAAGGAGGTCTCGACCAGCACGCACGGCATGTACGCACCCACCAGCACGTAGAACGGCCCGCGCTTCACGCCGAGATCCGCGACGTACGGATAGCGCGCGCGCGTGGTGGCCACGACGGCGCGCTGCACGGCTCGGGCGAGCGCGATCGACTCGTCCATCTTCCCCACCTGGACGAGGTCGCTCAGGATGTAGCGCAGATCCGTCCCGTCCCCGCGGGGCCGGAGGAGGTCGAGCCCGTTCTCCATGGCGGCCAGCCGGATCGTCGCCCGGTCGGCGGCGTTGTCGAGGTAGTAGGTCTCGATGCCGTGCAGCCGTCCGCTCGGGTTCGCGTTGGCGTGGATCGAGACGAACAGGTCGGCGCCCTCGCTGTTCGCCCGTGCCGTGCGATCGCCGAGCGAGAGCGTCTCGTCGTCGCTCCGGGTGAGGATCGTCTCGGCGCCGAGACCCTCGCGGAGCAACCCGGCGAGCCGCCGCGCGATGGCGAGCGTCACCTCCTTCTCGACGACATAGCCCTGGGCGCCGGGATCGTGTCCGCCGTGGCCGGGGTCGATGACGATCTTCGGAGGACGGATCTCCCCGGCGCGTGCGAGCGCAGCCCTCTCGGGGCGGTCGGCGCGAGGCCTCTCTCGCGGCGGCGCGACCGCGATGCTCAGCTCGAGACCGCGCGCCGACCGGCGGACCCGATAGCCGCCGGCGGCGCCGAGCTCCAGCACGACGCGCACGACACCACCCTCCCCGCGGCCGACGCGCACCATGGTCACGGCTCGACTGCGCGTCAGGGTCCGCGGCACGCCGCGGGCGAGGCGGGTACCCCGCGGGAGGTCGACGTAGACCCGCGCCACCGCGCCCGACGCGACGGCAACGTCGTGAACGGCCACGCGTACCGGCTGCGACAGGCTGAGGCTCACGGTCGCGCCACCGGCACCCGACTCCGCTCGCAGCGCGGTCACCTGGGCCGCGCCGGCGGTCCCGGCGAAGGCGAGCCACGAGAGCGCGGCGCCCCGCCACCACCTCTCCACGGACGCGCAGGATAGGGAACGGCAGGGGGGGAATCAAGGCGACCGAATCGCGGGTGCTGTCTGTCGAGGACCTCCGCGATCGGGCTCACCGGTTCAACCTTCGGCGGGCGGATACAGTCGCAGGTGGCGCAGGGTTGCTACGCGGCCCACGACAATGCGTAATCACCGGCCTGCGCGACCATGCGGCCGGCGGTGTTGACCACCTCCGCAATCGTGCTCCGCCGTTGACCCTTTGGCGGGAACAGGAAGTCGAGCGTCTGGAACGTGATCCACTCGGCCGGCGCGCTCAGCGTCAGCACGCCTCGCGTCTCGCTCATCTGCTCGACGCCCGTCCGAGCTACGCTCACCACGGATTCTACCGATGGTATCAGGTGGACGTCGTGTACCTCGTCCTGCTTGTGCTGGAAAAGCTCGGGATCATCTGGGACGTCAAACGACGACCGAAGCGCCCGAAGCGATACCAGTCCGGGCCGATCGCTCTGGCGTCGGCCTGAATCGGGCAGCGGGGCTGACGCTACCTGTGCAGCCAGTCCACCATGAAGCCCGTGCCGTCGTTGAGGAGGCAGCACGGCTCGGCCCTGACCTTTCCCGAGCGGGTGACCATGGTGATCTGGTCGTTCACCCATGCCGGGTCCGTGATCGCACCGGTATGGGCACCCACGGATACACTCCCGGCGGCGGACGCGTCGAAGAAGGACACCGCATTGAAATCGGCGAGGAAGCGCGACGGCCCCTCGGCGATCCATTCGGCCGAGCTCTTGGCCGCGTCCGCCGACGTCTGGGTGGTGGAGAACTGCTGCGTCCCGACCGTGATGGTCAGCGTGAACGCAGTCCCGCTGGCCGAAACCTCGGCCGACACCGTGTCGCCGGGGCTCACCTTCAGGGGGATGACGTTCAGCGGGGCGGGGAACATCTCCCACCACGCGAAGTAGAACGGCTGCCCATGCACGCAGTCCGCGTCCGCGCCGATCTGCTCCACCGTGTTCGAGGTGAATCCGTCGATGCCGACCCAGAACGAAGCGATCTGTACCTGATTCTTGGAGCAGGTCACCGCGGGCTCGGTCCACGTGCCCTTCACGTCGGTGAAAGTCGTACCGGAGGCTGCGTTGCCGGCCCAGTTGAGGCTGAGGGCAGTCCCATGGCGGCGCGATAGGATCTGCGCCGGACCATGGCGGGCGGCGACCGCGGCGTCGGCTCCGCCGACCCCGGCACCCGCCGGTGCGAAAGCACCCGCGTCCGCGGTCAACGACATGGCGAGGAAGAGCACCCCACCCAACACCCAGCGACGCATGCTTCCCTCCTCTCGTCCTGCATGCTGATGCGCGGGCACTGAGGGGGCCGTCAATACCTTCACGTCCGTGGTCGCTACACCCCGTCGCACCGGACGCTGCGCCGCCGTTCCTTGCGCCCGCGACCGCGTGCTCACGTCCCCTGCCGTGCCGCGTCGACCAAGCGAGCGAGGAGCGCCAGCGCCTCCAGGGGGGTGAGCCGCTCGGGCTCGACGGCCGCAAGCTCCCGCCTGAGGCGCTCCTCCGGCGCCGCGAAGAGCGAGAGCTGCGGCGCCGCGACGTGGGGCTGCCGGGCCGCCGGTCCCGCTCCGGCTTCGAGCTCGGCGAGCAACGCCCGCGCCCGGGCGACGACCGGCGGCGGGACGCCCGCCAGCCGCGCCACCTCGACGCCGTAGCTGCGCGAGGCCGGCCCGGGCACGATCTGGCGCAGGAAGACGATGTCGCCCTTCCACTCCGCGACCGCGACCGACAGGTTGCGGACGCGCGGACGCTCGGCGGCGAGCGCCGTCAGCTCGTGGTAGTGGGTGGCGAAGAGCGTCCGGGGACGCTCGGCGGCATCGTGCAGGTGCTCGGCGACCGCCCAGGCGATCGAGATGCCGTCGAAGGTGCTCGTCCCGCGCCCGATCTCGTCGAGCACGACGAGGCTCCGCCCGGTCAGGTTGGCGAGGATATGGGCCGTCTCGCGCATCTCGACCATGAACGTCGACTCGCCGCCGACCAGGTTGTCGCTGGCGCCGACGCGCGTGAAGATGCGGTCCGCGAGCCCGATCTCGGCCTCGGCCGCGGGCACGAAGCTGCCCATCTGCGCGAGCAGCGTGATCAGCGCGACCTGCCGGAGATACGTCGACTTGCCGCCCATGTTGGGCCCGGTGACCACGAGGACCTGCTCCGCGTCGGGGTCGAGCGTCGCGTCGTTCGGGACGAAGCGCGCCCCGGCGACCGCCTCGACCACCGGATGCCGTCCGCCGCGGATGTGCAGCACCGGCGCCTCCGTGATCCGCGGCCGGACGTAGCCCCGGCGATGCGCCACCTCGGCGAGTGCGGCCAGCGCGTCGAGGGCGGCGAGCGCCTCGGCCGTGCGCGCCAGCGTCGGCTGGCGGAGCGCGACCGTGTCGAGCAGCGCCTCGAACAAGTGCGTCTCGAGCACGCGCAGCCGCTCCTCGGCGCCGAGCACCCGCGCCTCGTGCTCCTTCAAGGCCGGCGTCACGAAGCGCTCCGCGCCGACCAGGGTCTGCTTGCGCTCGTAGTCCTGCGGCACGAGCGCGAGGTTCGGGCGCGTCACCTCGACGTAGTAGCCGAAGACGCGGTTGTAGCGCACCTTGAGCGAGGCGATCCCCGTCCGGGCACGCTCCGCCGCCTCGAAGCGCGCGAGCCAGCCCTTCCCGTCGCGCGCGCTCTCGCGGAGCTCGTCCACCTCCGAGGAGCATCCGGGCCGGATGAAGCCCGGAAGCCGGGGGTGCGGCGGCGGGGCATCGACCAGGGTCCGCGCGATCTCGGCCGCCACGTCTGGCAACGGGTCGAGGGCGCCGGCGAGCGTCACGAGCGCCTCGGCGCGGGCCGCGCCGAGCGTCGTCCGGAGCTCCGCCACGCGGCCGAGGGCCACCGCCAGATGGGCGAGGTCGCGAGGCCCGGCGGAGCGCGCGCCGACGCGGCCCGCGAGCCGCTCGAGGTCGCCGATGCCCGCGAGCCCGGCGCCGAGCGCGGCGCGCAGCTCCACGGCGTCGACCAGCTCCTCGACCGCGTCGAGCCGCCGCCCGATCGCTGCCCGCTCGAGCAACGGGTAGAGGAGCCATTCCCGCAGCCGACGCGCGCCCATCGGCGTGCGCGTCTGGTCGAGCACCCAGAGGAGTGCGCCGCGCCGCTCGCCGGCGAGCGTCTCGAGGAGCTCGAGGTTCCGGCGCGTCGCGCCGTCGAGCCGGAGGTAGCCGGCGAGCGCATACGGCTCGGGCGGGCGCAGATGGGCGGGGCGGCGGCGGTAAACGGCGTCGACGTAGGCGAGGGCGCCGCCCGCGGCGCGCGCCGCGAGCGGCGGCAGCGCCTCCTCGAGCGCCGCCGGCTCCGGCAGCACGGCCGTCGCCCACGGGCGGTCGGTGCGGCACGCGACCGTGACGTCCTCCGGGAGTCCCGGCGCGAGCAGCAGCTCGCGCGGCCCGAGCCGCTCGAGCTCCTCGCGCGCCGCGGCCCAGCCCTCCACCTCGGTCGCCCGGAACGCCCCCGTCGCGAAGTCGACGGCGGCGAGGCCGTAGCGGTCGCCGTCGGCTGCCAGTGCCGCGAGCAGGCTCGGCGCGGCCGGGTCGAGGCTCTCCTCCTCGAGGATGGTGCCCGGCGTGACGACGCGCACCACCTCGCGCTCGAGGAGGCCTCGGCCGCGCGCCTCCGACTGCTCGCAGATCGCCACCGGGTGGCCCGCCGCCAGGAGCCGCGCGACGTAGGGCTGCGCGGCGTGCGCCGGGAAGCCGCAGAGCGGCACCTCGTCCGGGTCGCCGCGGTTGCGCGCCGTGAGCGTGAGATCGAGGACGCGCGACGCGGTCTCGGCGTCCTCGAAGAACATCTCGTAGAAGTCGCCGAGCCGGAAGAGGAGGATCGCGGCTTGATGCTGCGCCTTGATGCGCAGGTACTGCGCCATGAGGGCGCTCGATCGTCCGCTCGGCCGCCGCTCCGCCTCCGCCCCCATGGCTCGGACGGCCTTCTTACCCGATCGCCCGTCGGTCGCGCCAGCGCACCGGCGCGCGTGTCAGACCCGCTTGCGCTTCTTCGCCAGGTAGTCGACGAGGAGGTACTCGCCGAGCCGGTCCGGCCGCGTGTAGAGCGCCCGGCCCTTGTTGATGCGCGTCATGCCCTCGACGAACGCCCGCAGGCTCGGGCTGTCGTCGAGCATGAAGGTGTTGATGGTGATGCCGCGGCGGGTGACGCGCTCGACCTCGCGGAGCGTCTCCTGCGCCGCCCGCATGCTGATGCCCCCGAAGGAGAGCGGCCACTCACAGTAGAGCCTCCCGCGCAGGAAGTAGGCCGTGGGCTGGCCGTCGGTGATGACGATGATGTGCTGGTTGTTGCTCGGGTGGCGGGCGAGGAGGTCGGCGGCCACCCGCAGCCCGTCCTGCAGGTTCGTGAACGGGTCGCCCATGTTCCAGCTCGCTTCGGGGAGGTCCCGCAGCTTGAGCTCCACGGCGCGGGTGAAGAAGCCGACGATCGCGAAGTAGTCGCGCGGATAGCGCGCGCGGATCAGGCTCTCCATCGCCATCGCGACCTTCTTGGCGGCCGCGAAGCGTCCCTCCCACGACATGGACCAGCTCATGTCGAGGAGGAGGACCGTGGACGTGGTCGTGGTGTGCGACGCGGTGTAGACCTCGAAGTCCTCCGGCCGGAGGTCGAGAGGCAGGCCCGGCCGGCGCGTGAGGGTCTTCTTGAGCGTCCCGACGAGGTCGATCTCGAGGGGATCGCCGTGGTGGTAGGGCTTGGTCTCTTCGGGGCGGAGCTGGACGAGGCCCCGGTGGTCGGTCTGGTGGCTGCCGGCCCGATCGCGCAGCAGCCCCTGGTAGATGTCGCGGAGCGCGAGCTGCCCGATCTTGCGGACGCCCTTCGGCGACAGCCGGGCGCGCCCCTCGCGCTGGGTGAGATAGCCGGCATTCACCAGCAGGAGCATGACGTCCTTCAGGAGCTGGAAGTTCTGTCCCGCCTCGAGGCCGAGGAGCTCACGCAGGCTCTCGGGGTCGACCGCGTCGAGGTCGCCGGAGACGAGCTGCTCTTCCAGGCGCTTGAGCCGCTCCATGGCGCGCATCAGCGCCAGCGCTTCCTCGTAGGACAGCGACCGCGGCCCGTGGAAGAGGTCGCCGTAGCGGCGCGTGAAGTCCTCGAGGTCGCGGATGTCGTCGAGCTCCTCGAGGAGCGCCTCGAAGGTGTTCGCCGCCTCCGTATCCTCGAAGTCGTAGTCGCGCAGCCGGCCGAGCGCCTCGGACAGGCGGTGGGGAAGCCGGTCGAGCAGGTCGCGCTTGCGTGCCGCCCGCGCCCGGTCCTCGAGCGCGTCGAGCGCGTCGCGCTCGAGGTCGAGGAGCCCCTCGAGCTTGTCGCGGATCTCGCCGAGGGCGTGGCGGAGGTTCACCTCCCGGTAGCGCGCGCGCATCTCCTCGCGGAGCTGCTCGAGGAAGTCGTCGAGGCCCATGACGCGCATCCCCTGCCGCCACTCGAGCCCCTGGTGCAGCAGCCAGTCGAGCGCCTGCTGCACGTCGTCGGTGAAGGAAAGGTACTCCGACAGCTTCTCGAACACGTCGTCCGCGGACAGCCGGACCTGCTGCGTGCCGTCCCAGGCCGTGTAGCGGACGCGGTGCATGCGAGGGTCGGGGCTCAGGCCCGGTAGGCGTAGCGCCCGCCGGCGCGGTCCTTGTTCAGCTTCTGGTGGAGGTGCAGGCCTTCGAGCACGAACTCGATCGCGGTTGCCATCAGCGCCGGGCTCTCGAACGCGCCGAGGAGCGCCACCCCCTCGCGCAGGCCCGGGATGTGACGGATGCCCTCGAGGTACTCCTCCGAGCCCATCTGGTCCGACACCTCCACGCCCCACCCCGCCTCGAAGTGCTCGGTCACCTTCTTGAGCGCCTCGACCTTCAGGTACTTGTCCCAGACCTTGATGACGGCGCGGTTGATCAGGCGGTCGATCAGGTCGCCGTCCTTCTTGTCCTCGCCCACGTACTCGAGCTCGATCTTGCCGGCCATCGAGGCAAGCACGGACGGCAGGTCGGAGAGGCGCGGGACGATCTCGCGCTCGCCGGTGCGGACGGCGCGCTTCTCGGCGTTCGAGAGCAGGCTCTCGTAGTTGTTGATGGTGACGCGCACGCTCACGCCGGAGGACTGGTTGATCTCGTTCGAGCCGCGCGCCTCGAAGGTGAGCTGGGCGACGATCTCCTTGACGAAGAACGGCACGCGGACCTCGCGCGCGCCGCGATCGAGCACCGGCACCTCCTGCTCCATGATGGCGATCTCGTCGGGGAGCGTGCGCGGGTAGTGGGTGCGGATCTGGACGTCGAACCGGTCCTTGAGCGGCGTGATGATCCGCCCCCGGCTCGTGTAGTCCTCGGGGTTGGCGCTCGCCACGATGACGATGTCGAGGGGCAGCCGGATCTTGTAGCCCTTGATCTGGACGTCCTTCTCCTCCATCAGGTTGAAGAGCCCGACCTGCACCTTCTCGGTGAGATCGGGGAGCTCGTTGATCGCGAAGAGGCCGCGGTTGGTCCGCGGGACGAGGCCGTAGTGGATCGTCTCCTCGTCGGCGAGGTAGCGGCCCTCGGCCACCTTGACCGGGTCGATCTCGCCGATCAGGTCGGCCATCGACACGTCGGGGGTGGCGAGCTTCTCCCCGTAGCGCTCCTCGGGTCCGACCCAGGCGACCGGCAGCGCGTCGCCTTCCAACGCCAGCCGCCGGCGGCACGTCCGGCAGATCGGGTCGAACGGCGAATCGTTGATCGGGCAGCCCTCGACCGCCGGCACGAGCGGGTCGAGCAGCGTGGTGAGGCCGCGGATGATCCGGCTCTTCGCCTGGCCTCGCTCGCCGAGGAAAACCATGTGGTGTCCGGCGAGGACCGCGTTCTCGATGTCGGGGATCACCGTATCGTCGTAGCCGATGATGCCGGGAAGGATGCGTTCCTTCCGCCCGAGTCGTGCAAGGAGGTTGCGCCGCATCTCCTCGCGGACCGGCAGCACCCGGTATCCCGAAACCTTGAGCTCACCCAGCGTGCGCGATGTGTCGGAACTGTTCACGAGCCACCCCTCCCACGAGTCGTCGAGGGATTATACGCGCCGGCCTGCGCGAGAAACAACTAACGAAAGCGGGGGCCCGTGCGGTGCTCGCGCGCTGCCGCGCCCTGCGCTCCTCCGATGCCCCCGCACCCCGTCGGCCGGCTCGACACCTCTCGGTGTCGGCCTCCTCACTGCTCTCCCACCGCCCGTGCGGTGCTCGCGCGCTGCCGCGCGCTGCGCGCTGCGTGAAGACTGCGACGGCCGCGGGCGGCGCCCCCGGCCCGCCGGCCCGCCGCACGCGCTATTCGAGCCAGTCGAAAGCCGCCCGCAGGCGGTCGTAGGTCTCGAAGAGGTGCTGCGGCATCACGCGCACCTCGGCGACCGCGGCCATGAAGTTCGTGTCGCCCGCCCAGCGCGGCACGACGTGCCAGTGGAGGTGATCGACGACGCCCGCGCCGGCCGCGGCCCCGAGGTTCATGCCGATGTTGAGTCCGTCGGGGCGGAACGCCTCGGCCAGCGAGCGCACCGACCGGCGCAGCGTCTCGGCCAGGTCGACGTGCTCGGGCTCGGGCAGGTCCGCGAGCGACGCCGTGTGGCGCCGCGGTGCGACCATCAGGTGGCCGTTCTGGTAGGGATAGCGGTTGAGGACGACGAGGCTCCCGGGGGTGGTCCCGAGGAGGAGCCGCTCGCGCCGGTCGCCCTCCATCGCGGCGCAGAAGATGCAACCGCGCGCCGCCTTGTCGGCGACGTACGCCATCCGCCACGGCGCCCAGAGGACCTGCACGTCACGGCTCGTCGGAGTCCGCGGGGGTCCACGGTTTCCCGTCGACGCGGAGCCTCAGCTCCTTGCCCACCTTGAAGAAGGGGACGCGCTTGGCGTGCACGTCGACGAGCGCGCCGGTCTTCGGGTTGCGCCCCTCGCGCGCCTGGCGGTGCTTCACGACGAAGCTGCCGAAGCCGCGGATCTCGATGCGCTCGCCGCGCGTCAGGGCCGCGGTCAGGCTGTCGAAGACGGCGTTCACCATGACCTCTGCCTCGCGCCGCGAGAAGCGGGGGAAGTGCTTCACCACCTCGTCGATGAGCCCGCGCTTGGTCATCGGCGTCACCCGGGGAGCGGTCCCCGGTAGAGGAAGAGCAGCCCGCCCGGCGCGGCGAGGTCCGGGAGGCGGGCGGCACCGAGCAGGTCGAGCCACCACGGGCGGCTGCGCGCGCGCTCGTGCGTGACGCGCGGCTCGCCGGTCTGGCCGGCCCGCGCCCACACGATCCGGGTCGCATCGGCGAGCCCGCCGAGCTCGTCGACGAGGCCCACCTCGCGCGCCTGCGCCCCCGAGTAGAGGCGACCGTCCGCCAGCGCGCGCACCCGGCCCGCCTCCATCCCGCGCCCGCGTGCCACGGCGTCGACGAACTGCCCGAGCACGTCGTCGACCATGCGCTGGAGCAGCACCCGCTCCTCCTCCGTCATCGGCCGCAGCGGCTGGCCGACGTCCTTGAAACGGCCGCTCTTCACGACCGTCTCGGAGACGCCCAGCTTCTCCGCCAGCGAGGCCACGTTGTGGACCTCCATGATGGCGCCGATCGATCCGGTGAGCGTGCCGGGGTCGGCGACGACCACGTCGGCCGCCGAGGCCACGTAGTAGCCTCCCGAGGCGGCCACGTTGCCGAGGGACGCCACCACGGGCTTGCGCGCGCGCAGGCGCCAGACGGCGTCGTACATCTCCTGCGAGGGGGCCACGGCGCCGCCGGGCGAGTCGACGCGGAGCACCACGCCCACCGTCGCGTCGTGCTGGCGCAGGCGGTCGAGCGCCTCGACCGTGTCCGCCGCGTCCGAGATGACGCCGCGCACCTCGACGACGGCGACGGTGTTGCCGAAGGTGAAGCGCTCGCCGAGCGGTTCGCCGCGGAGCGTCGCGAGGCCGACCACGAGCGCCGCGAGTCCGGCGGCGACGACCACGACGATCGCCAGGCCCCGGAGGACCGGATGTCGGCGCGCCATCCGCCGGCGGGCAGCTAGCCCTTGCTCTTGTGCGCGTCGGACATCAGGTCCGCGAAGTACGCCTTGCCGCTCTCGCGCTCGCGCCGCTGGTACGCATCCATCTCCTCGCGCTCCTCGCTTTTCAGGAGCGCCTTGATGGAGAGCTTGATGCGCTTCTCGCGGGCATCGACCTCCGTCACTTCGGCCTCGACCGTGTCGCCGGGCTTGAAGAGCGTGGACGGCTTGTCGACGCGCTCGGCCGAGAGCTGCGAGACGTGAATCAGGCCTTCGACGCCTTCCTCGAGCTCGACGAAGACGCCGAAGTCGGTGACGCTCGTGACGGCGCCCTTGACGCGGGTGCCGGGCGGGTAGCGACGCGGGATCTGTGCCCAGGGGTCCTCGGTCAGCTGCTTGATGCCGAGTGAGATGCGCTCGTTGTCGACGTCGATGCCGAGCACGACCGCCTCGACCTCGTCCCCCTTGTGGTAGAGCTCGCTCGGGTGCTTCACCTTCTTCGTCCAGTGGAGGTCGGAGACGTGCACGAGCCCGTCGATGTTCTCCTCCACCTCGACGAAGAGCCCGAAGTCCGTGATGCTCTTGATCTTCCCTTTGATCCGCGAGCCCACGGGGTGGTTGATGCGGACCATCTCCCACGGGTTCGGCTCGGTCTGCTTCAGACCGAGCGAGACGCGCCGATTGACCGTATCGACGTCGAGGATCTGGACCTCGACCTCCTGCCCCGTCTCGAGCACCTTCGAGGGATGGGTCACGCGCTTGGTCCACGACATCTCGGAGACGTGGATGAGCCCCTCGAGCCCGCGCTCGATCTCGACGAACGCCCCGTAGTCGGTGAGGCTCACCACCTTCCCCTTGGCGCGCATGCCGACGGGGAAGCGCTCGGCGACCGTCGTCCACGGGTCCGGCATGATCTGCTTCATGCCGAGCGAGACTCGCTCGCGCTCGGGGTCGTACTTGAGGACGACCACCTTCACCCGGTCGCCGACGTTGAGCACCTCCGAGGGGTGGGCCACGCGGCCCCACGACATGTCGGTCACGTGGAGCAGCCCGTCGATGCCGCCGAGGTCGACGAAGGCGCCGTAGTCGGTGATGTTCTTGACCGTCCCCTCGAGGATGACGCCCTCCTCGAGCACCTTGAGGGTCTCGGACTTGAGCGCCGTGCGCTCGCGCTCGAGCACGGCGCGCCGGGAGACGACGACGTTGCCGCGCGAGCGGTTGAACTTGAGGATGGCGAAGCGGCCGCGCTGCCCGAGGTAGCGGTCGAGGTTGCGCGTCGGGCGGATGTCGGCGTGCGAGCCCGGCAGGAAGGCCGGTACGCCGATGTCGACCCGGAGCCCGCCCTTCACCTTGCCGACGATGGTGCCCTCGACGGCGCCATCGCGCTCGAAGGCCTTCTCGATCTCGCGCCACACCTTGAACTGCTCGGCCTTCTGCCGCGACAGGAAGATCTCGCCCGACTCGGTGTCCGCCGACTCGAAGTAGACGTCGACCTGGTCGCCCTCCTGGACCGTGATCCCGCCCTCGCGCGTGCTGAACTCGGCGACGGGGATCTGCCCCTCGGACTTGTACCCGATGTCGACCGTGACGGCATCGCGGCCGATGCGCACCACGCGGCCCGTCACCACGTCGCCGGGCTTCGGGCTCTTCAGGCTCTGCTCGAAGAGCGAGCCGAAGTCGTCCTCGGCGCCGACCCCGCGATCGGGCTTCTCGGTCCTCTCGGGCATCAAGCCGGTACCCCCTGGTGGGATTCGCGCGGATGGAGGCGCAACGGTCCCTCCATAGCCCTGTGCCCCGCCGGTTTCAAGGCCGAACACAAAGCGCGTCGAAAGCTCAGCGCGCCGGCAGTGAAAGCCGCGCGCGCGCGACCCGTTCCATCTCGTCCACCACCGCCTCGAGCGCGAGCGTGGTGGTGTCGAGCACCACGGCATCGCGCGCCGGACGCAGCGGGGAGTGCGCACGCTCGCTGTCGCGCCGGTCGCGCGCCGCGAGCTCGCGTGCGAGCGCCGTCTCGTCGACCGTCTCGCCGCGGGCGCGGAGCTCGACGGCCCGCCGCCGCGCGCGCTCGGCGGGCGCCGCGGTGAGGAAGAGCTTGGCGGGCGCCTCCGGGAAGACGACGGTGCCGATGTCCCGTCCCTCCATCACGATGCCGCCCGGCCGGGCGAGCGCTCGCTGGAGCGGAACGAGCCGCGTGCGCACGACCGGCCGGGCGGCGACGCGCGACGCGAGCTCGCCCGCCTCGGCACGGCGGATCGCCTCCGAGAGGTCGCGGCCGCCGACGAGCAACCGCTCGCCGTCCCCGGCGATCTCGAACGAGAGCCCGGCCACCAGCACGCCGAGCGCCTCGTCGTCGTCGAGCTCGATGCCGCGCTCGCGCGCGAGCACGCCGACCGCCCGGTACATCGCGCCGGTGTCGACGTGCGTGAAGCCGAGGCGGCGCGCGAGCGCCCGGCTGGCGGTCGACTTCCCGGCGCCGGCCGGCCCGTCGACGGCGACCACCGGGAGGCTCATCGCTGCTCCACCGTCCCGCCGAGCGCCGCGAGCCGCTCGAAGAAGCCCGGGAACGAGACCGCGACGCACCCCGGGTCCGCGATCTCGACGCCGCCGTCGGCGACCAGCCCCGCCACGGCGAACGCCATCGCGATGCGATGGTCTCCGGCCGACGTGACGCGCCCGGCCCGGAGCGGGCGGCCGCCGCCCCCGCGGACGACGAGGCCGTCGGCGGTCGTCCGCAGGCCCACGCCGAGCGGCGCCAGCTGCTCGAGCGCGGCGAGCCGGTCGCTCTCCTTGACGCGCAGCTCGCCCGCGCCCTCGACCGTCGTCTCCCCGTCGGCCAGCGCGGCCGCCACCGCGAGCACGGGGAGCTCGTCGATCGCGGCCGGCACCTCGCGCGCGCCAATCGCCGTCGCGTGGAGGGGGGCCGCGCGGACGACGAGCGTGGCGCGCGGCTCGCCCGCCTGCTCGTGCACGTCCACGACGTCGATCGTCGCGCCCATGCGGCGCAGGATCTCGAGATACCCGAGGCGTGAGGGGTTCACACCGACGTCCACCAGCCGCAGCTCGGAGCCCGGCACGAGCAGCGCGGCGACCACCAGGAAGGCCGCCGACGACGCGTCGCCCGGGAGCGTCACCTCCGCCGCCCGGAGACGTTGCCCGCCGGCGACGGCGACGCCATCGCGCTCGCGCGCGACCTCCGCGCCGAACACCGGCAGGAGCCGCTCCGTGTGGTCGCGACTCGGCAGCGGCTCCCGCACGCGCGTCGTGCCGCGGGCGCGCAGGCCCGCGAGCAGCACCGCCGACTTCACCTGCGCGCTCGGCACCGGGAGCGCCCACTCGATGGCCGTGAGCCTGCCGCCTCGCACGGTGACGGGCGCATGGCCGTCGGTCGTCGCGACCTCCGCGCCCATGCGCCGCAGCGGCTCGGCGACACGCTCCATCGGGCGGCGGCGCAGCGATGCGTCGCCGTCGAGGACGACGGCGCCGCGCGCCCCGGCCGCGAGCCCGGCCCCGAGCCGCATGGTCGTGCCGGAGTTGCCGCAGTCGATCGTGGCGCGCGCCCCGTCGCCGAGGCCCGCTCCGGCGCCCTCCACCAGCACGGTGTCGTCCGTCCGCTCGGTCCGCGCGCCGAGCGCTCGCACCGCCGCGAGGGTCGACAGCGTATCGGCGCCGCCCGGGAAGTTCCGGACGCGGGTCACGCCCTCGGCGAGCGCGCCCAGCAGGAGCGCGCGGTGCGCGATCGACTTGTCGCCGGGAACCGTCGTGGTGCCGCGCAGCCCACGCCGCGGGGGTCCGACGACGACCACGCCGCTCACTGCTCGCCTCCCAGGCGCCGCCGGAGCGCCGCCGCGGCGGCAAACGCCGCCTCGAGCGCGTCGCCGTCGCCAGCGACGACCAGACCTTCGAGGCGGTCGAGGGCGGCGCGGAACTCCACCAGCGCGCCCCGGAGCGCCGCCCGGTTGGCGAGCGCGATGTCACGCCAGAGCTCCGGCCGGCTGGCGGCGATCCGCGTCGTGTCCCGATAGCCGCTGCCCGCGTAGTCGAGGACGCGGCGCCCCGCGACCCGTGTCTCGCCGAAGGCGGCGACGAGCGCGTACGCCGCCAGATGCGGCAGATGCGAGACGCGCGCCAGGATCTCGTCGTGCAGGGCGGCGGGCATCTCCTCGACCACCGCCCCCACGCCCTCCCAGAGCGCGCGGACGCGCGCGAGGGCCTCGCGGTCGGTCGCGGGCGTCGGTGTGAGAATGCACCGTCGGCCGCGGAACAGATCGGCGCGGGCCGCGCCGGCGCCGGAGACCTCGCCGCCGGCGATCGGATGCGCGCCGACGACGAGCCCGCGCTCCGGCCAGCGGGCCTCGAGCGCCTCCACCACGCCCGCCTTCACGCTGCCGACGTCGGTGAGGATCGCGCCGGGCCGGGCGTGCGGGCGGAACACCTCGGCGAGCGCCGTCGAGGCGCCCACCGGCACCGCGAGGACGATCAGGTCCGCGCCGGCCACCGCCGCCGCGGGCTCCCGCGCGACGCGGTCCACGAGCCCGCGCTCGCGGGCGAGGCGGAGGTTCGCCTCGCCCCGCCCATAGCCGATCACCTCGCCGACCAGCCCGGCGGCCCGCGCCGCGACCGCCAGCGAGCCGCCGACCAGCCCGACGCCGGCGACGGTGACGCGCGCGAAGAGCGGCGTCATCGGCTCCCGCCGCCGAGCACGCGGCCGAGCGCCTCGACGAACCGCGCGTTCTCCTCGGGGAGCCCGACGGTCACCCGCACGTGCGCGGGGAACCCGTAGACGTCCATCGGGCGCACGATGACGCCCTCGCGGAGCAGCGCTTCGTAGACGCGGGCGCCCTCCCCGACCCGCACGAGGACGAAGTTGGCCGCGCTCGGCACGTACTCGAGGCCGAGCCGCGCGAAGGCGTCGGCGAGGTACGCCATGCCCTCGCGGTTGGTGGCCAGCGTGCGGCGCACGTGCTCCTCGTCGTCGAGCGCGGCGCACGCCGCGACCTGGGCGAGGGCGTTCACGCTGAAGGGCTGGCGCACGCGGCCGAGGACCTCGATCAGCGCCGGCGGCGCCACCGCATAGCCGACCCGCAGGCCGGCGAGCCCGTAGAGCTTGGAGAACGTCCGGAGCGTGACGACCGGGACCGACCCGTCGCCGCGTACCGCGATCGTGTCCGGGTAGTCCGGGTCTTCGACGTACTCGGCGTAGGCATCATCCGCCACCACGATCACGTGGCCGGGCATGGCGGCGAGGAAGGCCTCCCAGGCCGCTCGCCGGAAGATGGTCCCGGTCGGGTTGTTCGGGTTGCCGAGGAAGACGAGGCGGGTCCGGGGGCCGACGGCCCGGGCCATCGCGTCGAGGTCGTGCGTGAAGTGACGCAGCGGTACCGTGCGCGGCACGCCGGCCGCGGCCTGCACGACCAGGCGGTAGATGACGAACGCCTGGTCCGCCATCACCGCCTCCTCCCCGGGCCGCAGGAAGCCGCGCACGACGAGCTCGAGGATCTCGTTCGAGCCGTTGCCGACGAGGATGTGGTCGGGCGCGATGCCGTGGCGCGCGGCGAGCCGCCGCGTCAGGTAGAAGGAGGACCCCTCGGGGTAGCGATGGAGGTTCGGGAGCGCCGCCGCCACGGCCGCCAGGGCGCGTGTTGACGGCCCGAGCGGGTTCTCGTTGGACGCGAGCTTGATCGACCCGCGGATGCCGAGCTCGCGCTCGAGCTCCTCGATCGGCATGCCTGGGGCGTACGGCACGAGCGTCCGGACCCACTCGGGGACGAGGCTCCGGACGTCGGTCACGGCGCGAGCTCGGGCGCCGCAGGGTAGGAGCCGAGCACCTTGAGACGCAGCGCGTGTCGCTCCACCGCGGCGAGCGCCCGCTGGACGCGCCGCTCCCGCCGGTGCCCCTTGAGATCGAGGAAGAAGAAGTACTCCCACGGCCGCTCGCGCAGCGGGCGCGACTCGATCTTGATGAGGTCGATGCCGTGCGCGGCGAACGGCCGCAGCATGCGCGCCAGGATGCCGACCTCGTCGCGCACGCTCATCACGAGCGACGTCTTGTCGTCGCCGCTCGGCTGCTCGGCGTCGTGGTGCCCGAGGACGAGGAAGCGGGTCAGGTTGACGGGCTCGTCCTGGATCGGGTCCGCGACGACGGCCAGCCCGTAGGTCTCGGCCGCGGCCTCGGCGGCGATCGCCGCCGTGCCGGGCTCGGCGCCGGCGCGCCCGGCGGCCGCCGCGTTGCTCGCCTCCTCCTCCGTGCGCACGCCGGGCAGGTAGCGCGCGAGCCAGCGGCGGCACTGGGCGAGCGCCTGGGGGTGGGCGACGACCCGCCGGATGCCCGCGAGCGTGGTGCCGCCGCGGGCGAGGAGGCAGTGGCGCACCGTCAGCGACACCTCGGCGCAGATGCGGAGCGGCGACTCGACCAGCAGGTCGAGCGTGTGGGCCACCATGCCCTCGGTCGAGTTCTCGACCGGCACGACGCCGAGGTCCGCGCGCCCGCTCTCGACGTCGTGAAAGACGTCGGCGACGGTGGCCGCCGGCCGGTACTCCGCCGCCGCGCCGAACTGCCGGCGCGCCGCGAGGTGCGTGAACGTCGCCGCCGGCCCGAGGTAGGCGACCGCGAGGCGCTGCTCCAGGCTGCGCGAGGCCGAGATGATCTCGCGGAAGATCGCCCGCACGAGACGGTCGGAGAGCGGGCCGCGGTTCGTGCGCGCCAGGCGCGTGAGCACGCCCTTCTCGCGACCCGGCGCGTACACGCCCGAGTTCGTGCGCGCCTTCTGCTCGGCGATCGCGACCGCGAGCGCGGCGCGCTCGTTCAGCAGGCGGAGAAGGTGGTCGTCGATCCGGTCGATGTGCCGCCGGAGCGCGGGAATCGAGGCCTTGCGCGGCATGCGGCGCTCGGCGCGAGGTCTAGCGCGCGCCCTGCGCTTTTGCAAACTTACGCCGGCGGGAGATCGGTGCCGAAGCGCCGGTACCGCGCGTGGCGGCGGGCCACGAGCGTGCGCACCGGCCGGCGCGCGAGCTCCTCGAGGTGCCGCTCGAGCGCGCGCCCCAGACGCGCGGCCGCGTGCGCCGGATCGCGGTGTGCGCCGCCGCCGGGTTCGCGCACCACCTCGTCCACGACCTTCGCCGCCGCGAGGTCCTCGGCCGTGAGGTGAAGCAGCGCGGCGCTGCGCGCGGCCGTCTCGGGCGTCAGCCGCCGGAACAGGATGGAGGCGCAGCCCTCGGGCGCGATGACCGAGTACCAGGCGTGCTCCTGCATGAGGACGCGGTCCGCGACCGCCAGCGCGAGCGCCCCGCCGCTGCCGCCCTCGCCGATGACGGCGCACACGACCGGCACGCCGAGGCCGGCGAGCGCGGCGAGGCTCGCCGCGATCGCCTCCGCCTGCCCGCGCTCCTCGGCGCCGATCCCCGGGTAGGCACCCTGCGTGTCGACGAAGGTGAGCACCGGACGCCCGAAGCGCGCGGCCAGCTCGAACAGGCGAACGGCCTTGCGGTACCCCTCCGGGCGCGCCATCCCGAAGTTGCGCGCGATCCGCTCGGCTTGCGTCCGTCCGCGTTGATGGCCGACGACCACGACCGCGCGGCCCGCGAAGCGCGCGAGCCCGCCGACGACGGCGCCGTCGTCGGCGAAGCGCCGGTCACCGTGCAGCTCCACGAACTGCGTGCACAGCCGCCGGACGTAGTCGAGCGTCGACGGGCGATCGGGATGGCGCGCGAGCTGCACGCGCTCCCACGGCGAGAGGCCGCGGACCAGGTCGCGCGCGAGCCGGCGCTGCGCCGCTCGCAGCCGGCGGAGCCGCTCGGCGGTCCTCCCCGTCGCACGGCGCCCCGCGAGCGCGGCGATCTCGCCGTCGATCGCCGCCAGCGGTCGCTCGAACGCGAGATAGGTGGAGGGCGGGTGGATGCCCCTCGGCCGCGCCGGGGTCACGCCGGCGCGGCGTCCGGGCGGGCGCCGCCGGCCAGGAACGCGGCCGCCTCCGCCAGGATGCGCGCCCGGTGGCGGTCGGGATGCCGCCACACCACGGCCGCCTCGGCGCGGAACCACGTGCGCTGCCGCTTCGCGAAGCGTCGGGTCGCCCGCACCATCGCCGCCAGCGCCGCCTCGAGGTCGACCTCACCGCCGACGCAGGCGAGCATCTCGCGGTAGCCGACCGCGCCGAACGCCGGCGCGTCGATGGGGATCCGCGCGCCGAGCGCCCGCACCTCGTCGAGGAGCCCCGCCGCCACCATGGCCCGCGCGCGTGTGTCGATGCGGGCCGCGAGCTCGTCCGCGGGCCGGGCGAGGCCGATCATCAGCGCCTCGTACGGCGCTTCGCGAAAGCCGTGCGCGGCCTGCCACTCCGAGAGCCGCCGCCCGGTCGTGAGCGCCACCTCGAGCGCGCGCACGCTGCGCACGGCATCGCGCGGCGCGATGCGTGCAGCCGACGCGGGGTCGAGCATCCCGAGGCGGCGATGCAGCGCGGGTGCGCCCTCCGCCCGGACGATCCGCGCGAGCGACTCGCGGAGCGCCGCCACGCGGGGCGGCGCCGGGCAGAGCCCGCCGAGGAGGGCGCGAACGTAGAGCCCGGTCCCGCCGACGACCACCGGCACCCGCCCGCGGCGCTCGACGTCGGCGATGGCAGCCGCGGCGGCCGCCCGGAAGCGGGCCACGTCGAACGTCTCCTCGGGATCCACCAGGTCGAGGCAGTGGTGCCGGACGCGAGCGCGCTCGGCGGCGCTCGGCTTCGCCGTCCCGATCTCGAGACGGCGATAGACCTGCCGCGAGTCGGCGGACACGATCTCGCCGCCGAGCGCCTCGGCGACCTCGAGGCCGAGCGCCGTCTTGCCGCTCGCGGTCGGGCCGACGACGCACACTAGCCTCGTCCGTTCCCTAGTCCGGCTCATCGCTTGAAGAGCGCCTCCACCTGGCCGCGCTCGAGCGTCACGGCGACGGGCCGGCCGTGCGGGCAGTGCGCGGCCACGTCCACCCCGTCCATCGCCGCGAGGAGCGCGCGCACCTCCGCCGGATCGAGCCGCTCGCCGACGCGCACCACGCTGTGGCAGGCGAGGGTCGCCAGTGCGGCGTCGGCGGCGCGCTCCGCCGCAGCGCTCGCGCCCTCCTCGGCGAGCTCGCGGGCGACCGCCCGGACGACGGCCCCGGCGTCGCGGCCACGGAGCAGGCGCGGCACGGTGCGCAGCAGGAAGGTGCCCTCGCCGAACGGCTCTCCCTCGAGGCCGGCGGCGGCGAGCACCTCGGCGTGCTCGGCGACCGCCGCGGCGTGTGCCGCCGGCAGCTCGATCGTCTCGGGGACGAGGAGCGGGTCGCGGGCGACGGCGCCGCGCGCGTGCTCCCCGCGGAGCCGCTCGAAGGCCACGCGCTCGTGCGCCGCGTGCTGGTCGATGAGCACCACCCGGCCGTTTCCCTCGCAGACGAGATAGCCCTCGAAGATCTGGCCGATGAAGCGGAGCGACGCAAATCCGGCGGGCGCCGCGCTCCACAGCGCCGGCGGGGCGGAGCCCTCCTCGAGCGCCAGACCCGCCCCGTCGCGCGGCCCGTCATCATATGATGCGGGCCGCACCTCTGATGCGGGCCGCACTTCGGCCGGCGCCGCGGCCGGCTCCGGCCGGAGCGCCGCCGCCAGCCGCGCGCGCAGCGCGGGCACGACCAGCTGGTGCACCGCGCCCGGCTGGCGGAAGCGAACCTCGAGCTTCGCCGGGTGCACGTTCACGTCGGCCTCGCCGGGCGGGAAGCGCAGGAAGAGCACCGCCACCGGGTAGCGGCCGTGCATGAGCAACGACTCGTACCCGTCGAGCACGGCGCGCAGCAGGAGCCGGTCGCGTGTCCAGCGATACGCGCCGCCGAGGCCGACGTAGGTCCACACGAGACGCGCGCTGCCAACCGTCTCGCGCGGCGGGGCGAGGAACGCCCGGAGCCCGAGGCCGCCGCGCTCGACCTCCACCGCCACGAGCGAGCCGGCCCGCTCGCGGCCGAGCAGCTGGCCGAGCCGCTGGCGCTCGTCCCGCACTGGCGGCAGCGCCAGCACCTCGCGCCCATCGTGCTCGAGGCGGAAGCCGACCGCCGGGACCGCCGCCGCGAGCCGCGTGAGGGCGTCGACGACGTGGGCCAGCTCGGTCGCCGGCGTGCGCAGGAACTTCCGCCGCGCCGGCGTGGCGCCGAAGAGGCCCTCGACCTCGACCGCCGTGCCGGGTGGCGCCCCCGCCACGCCCGCTGCCCGGGCGCCGCCGGCATCCGCTTCGACCACGCTCGCCGCCGGCTCGGCGGCGAGGCGCGTGGTGACCCGCACGCGCGCCACGGCCGCGATGCTGGGCAGCGCCTCGCCCCGGAAGCCGAGCGTCGTCACGCCGGCCAGCTCCTCGGCCCGCACGAGCTTGCTGGTCGCGTGGCGCGCGAAGGCCAGGAGCGCGTCCCCTGCCGTCATCCCCTCGCCGTCGTCGCGCACCACGATGCGCTCGAGGCCGCCCCCAGCGAGGCGGACGTCGACGCTCCGCGCGCCGGCGTCGAGCGCGTTCTCGACCAGCTCCTTGACGACCGACGCGGGACGCTCGATGACCTCGCCGGCGGCGATCTGCGCCTGCACGTCCGGCGGGAGGACCGCGATCCTGCTCACGGCTAGAGGATGAACCGCGTGTCCTTCTGCGCGAGCCAGGCCTCGACCTCGTCGTGCGACGCCTCGAACCCGGCGCGTCCGAGGAGCCCGAACGCCAGCCGCCGGCTCTCCTCCACGCCCGGCTGCCCGAAGGGGTCGACGCCGGCGAGCGTCGCCAGATCGACGGCCGTCATCTGCAGGAGGAAGAGGAGCTGGCCGAGCGTGAAGGCGGTCACGCCGGGCAGTGTGAGGGTGGCGCTCGGGCGGCCGCGCTTGGCGAGCGCCAGCTCGGTGGCGCGCTGCTCGGCGTTCAACAGGGCGCCGAGCGAGTGGCCGCCGAGGTATCCGACGCCCTCGAGGTCCTGATAGGTGGCGGGCACGTCGACCGAGGCGCCGTGGTCGTCGACGCGCAGGAACACGACCA
Organism: Deltaproteobacteria bacterium; assembly: GCA_005888095.1. Lineage (GTDB taxonomy): Bacteria > Desulfobacterota > Binatia > DP-6 > DP-6 > DP-3. The sequence goes on from VBKF01000102.1 coordinate 56,326, forward strand.
CCTTGTCGGGCGGCCCGTCGACGAAGAGCTGGAGCTGGGAGTGCTGGTCGGCCGCACCGAGCCGGATCGGCGTCTGCCCCCACTGGACCGTCCGGTCGCCGGGCTCGACGCTCTTGCCGAGGCTCTCCGCCCACAGCTGGCAGAACCAGTCGCCGGTCGCCGCCAGCCGCTCGCAGTAGGCCATGAGCACGAGCATCCGCTTCTGCCGGCGCGTCGCGAGCAGCCAGAGCGCCCCGGCGAGCGCGAGCGCCGGGTCCCGGAGCGGCGTCGGCGCCGCCCGCCCGCGCTCGTCCATGCTGGCGGCGCCGGCGAGCAGCTCCTCGATGTCGATGCCCGCCGCCGCCGCCGGGAAGAGCCCGACCGCGGTGAGCACCGAGAAGCGGCCGTCGATGCCCTCGGGGATCACGAGCTCCCGGAAGCCCTCGTCGTTGACGATCTGGCGGAGCGAACCCTGTCGGGCGTCGGTGGTGACGACCAGGTGCCGCTTGTAGTCCACGGCGCCGAGCTCGTGCATCAGCCGGTCGCGCACGATCATGAACTGGGCGATCGTCTCGGCGGTCTCGCCCGACTTGCTGACGACATTGAAGAGCGTGCGCCGCAGATCGAGACGCGCCAGCAGCGGCCCGAAGGTCTCCGGGTCGATCGAGTCGGCGACCACGATGCGCACGGCACTCCCCTCGCCCGCCAGCGCACCCGCCAGCGCCCGGATGCCGAGCGCCGAGCCGCCGATGCCGAGCACGACGAGGACATCGAACTGCCCCTGGACGCCGCCCGCCACCTCGAGCACCCGGCGCACCGGCTCGCGCTCGTACGGCAGGGCGGTGAAGGAGAGGCCGCCCCCGGCGCGCCGGGTGGCGACGTCGTCACGCACCCGCAGGAGCTCGGGCTCGAACGCCGCCAGCTCCTCCGGCGTGATCCCGTCGGCCCCCACCGCCCCGCTGAGGAGTCCGTTCAGGTCGAGCCGCAGGGCCATCGCCTCGCGCCAGCGGCGGCGCCGGTACTGCGGCATCTGCCGCCGTGTAGCCTGCGCCCCCGGAGGGGTCAAGGCGCGCGCGTTTCCCGCCGTGCTGCGGTGCGCTATGGTCGGCGCCGGTGCGGATTCCGAAGCTGGCTGCCGACGTGGAGGCGCTCGCGGCGCGCCTCGCGCCGTTGCGTGCCGCCGGCAAGCGCGTGGTGTTCACCAACGGCTGCTTCGACCTCCTCCACCCCGGCCACGTGCGCTACCTCGCCGCGGCCCGGGCGCTCGGCGACGTGCTCGTCGTCGGGCTCAACAGCGATGCCTCGGTGCGGCGGCTGAAGGGTCCCGGCCGCCCCGTCCTCGACGTCGAGGAGCGCGCCGAGGTGCTCGCCGGGCTCGCCGCCGTCGACCACCTGGTCGTCTTCGACGACGACACGCCGCGCCGCCTGATCGTCGCCCTCGCCCCCGACGTGCTGGTCAAGGGCGCGGACTGGGCGGCCGAGGACATCGTCGGCGGCGACGAGGTGCTGGCCCGCGGCGGCCGCGTCGAGCGCATCGACGTCGTGCCGGGGGTGTCGACGAGCGAGCTCATCCGGCGCATCCGCTCCGGCTAGCCACCTTCCGATGCTCGCGCACCTGGCGGCCTGCCTCCTCGGGCTCCTCGCCGGCGCGATGCTGGTGATCGCGATCGTGCTCGTGCCCTTCTGGAGCGCGCTCCCGCCGGTGGAGCTCCGTGCCTGGTTCGGGCGTCACGCGGGCCGCACCGGCGCGCTCATGTTCCCCCTCGGCGGGGCGGCGCTGGCGGCCGCCGCGGCCGCCTGGCTCGTGGCTCGTGCCCGCTGGCCGGCGCTGGCGGCCGGCGCGGCCGCCGGCGTCGTCGCCGTCACGCTGCTCGTCAACGAGCCGGCCAACCGCCGCTTTGCCGGGCCCGTGTATCTGTCCGATGCGGACGTCGTCGCGCTCCTCGGCCGCTGGCGGCGATGGCACTGGCTGCGCGTCGCGCTCGGCCTGGTCGCCTTCGGAGCCGCGCTCCGTGCGCTCGGAGGACGGCCGGCGCCTTGACCGAGCCAGGCCGTTGGGATCACCTTCTGCGCTGCCGCGCGCGTTGCGCCGCCCGCCGGGGCGTGTTAAGGGCCGCGGATGGCGCGCGCCTGTGACGTCTGCGGCAAGCAGCGGTCGGTCGGCCACAACGTGAGCCACGCGAACAACAAGACCAAGCGTGCGTGGCGGCCGAACCTCCAGCGCGTGCACGCACGCGTCGGCCGCGGGGCAAAGCGTCTTCTCGTCTGCACGCGCTGCATCCGCTCGGGGCGGGTTCAGAAGTCCGCGTAGCCGCCGGGAGCCCGCGTCCCGTCGTTGCATCGGCGCCGGCGGCGCGCTAGTCGATGTCGATGGGCGCGCAGCCAATCACCGACGCCACCTTCGAGTCCGAGGTCCTGCAGGCCAGGCTCCCGGTCCTGGTCGACTTCTGGGCTCCCTGGTGACCGTCCTGCCGGGCGATCGGTCCGATCGTCGATCAGCTCGCGGACGACTACAGCGGCCGGCTGAAGGTCGTGAAGGTCAACGTCGATGAGAACGGCGCGTCGGGCTCCCGGCTGAACGTGCGCGCCATCCCGAATCTCGTGCTGCTCGAGGGCGGCCGCGTCGCCGAGCAGATCGTCGGGGCGGTACCCAAGGCGCGCCTGGTCCAGGTGATCGATCGGCTGCTGAAAGCGTAGCGACACCGCGCGCGGCACCGCTGCGCTTTGCGCAACGAAATCCGTTGCGCTACATTGGCTCCATGCCGCTCGCGACCGCCACCAAGATCCGGGCCTTGCGGCGGGACTTCAAGACGGGGGCGGCGATCGCCGACCTCCTCGGCGTCAACCGCTCGCAGGTCACCCGGTGGCTGCGCGGCGCGGGGATCGACCCGCTCAACGCCGAGCGCATCGATCTCCTCGAGCTCGTGTGGGCCAACCTCCTTCGCCTCTACGAGCCCGCGGCGGCCCGGGCCTGGCTCTTCGGCCTGAACCCGCATCTCGGCGACCGGCGGCCGATCGATCTCGTGCGGGCCGGTCGGGCCGAGGACCTGCTGCGGGCGATCCGCGCCGAGCGCGCCGAGTCCTTCGCCTGACGCTGCACCGCTGCTTCGGGTGGGACCGCCGCGCCGCGGCCGCCACGGAGGGCGGCCCGCTGTGGTTCCCGCGTCGGTACCAGGGTGATGGACGTCACGACAACCCGGACCGCTACGGATGCCTGTACGTGGCGATCGAACCCGTCGCGGCGGTCGTCGAGCAGCTCGCGCGGTTCCGCGGCAGCGTCATGGTCCCACAGGTCCTGCTGCGGCGCGGCTTGCCGCTCGCGCTCGCGGCGCTCGAGCTCGACGACCGGGCGAAGCTGGTGGACCTCGACGATCCCGGCGTGCTCGCCGCCCGCAGGCTGCGGCCGTCGCACGTGGCCACCCGGCAGCGAAGCGTGACCCAGCCGCAGGCGCTCGCCTTCTACCGCGGGGGAGCGGCCGGCCTCCGCTGGTGGTCGACGTTCGAGTCGTTGTGGACGAACGTCACCCTCTTCGACCGGGCCGCGCCGCGGCTGCGCCTCGGCAGCGTCCGCCGCCTGCACGCCGAGGACCCAGCGGTCCGCGAGGCGGCGGAGCTCCTCGGCATCGCCCCGGCCTGAACGCCGCCGGCGGCACTCGGCGCCGGGTGGCCGCGGGGCGCCGCACCCCCGGTCATCTGCCATAATCGCGTCCCGTGCCGCCGCGGCTCGCGCTCCTCGCCCTCCTCGTCGTCCCGCTCGCCGTTCACGCCGCCAGCGTCCGCTTCGTGCGCGAGGGCACCACGGTGAAGGAGGCCGACGTCGGGACGCTCATGGCGGCCTGCACGCCGGCGACGATCGCCGTCGACGACCCGAACTACGGCACGCGCAAGCGGTACCTCGCCTGCCCGCTCGCCGAGGTCCTGCGCTTCGGCTTCGGCGCACCGCCCGACGCGCTCGGCAGCGCCGACGTCTTCATCCGCGCCTGGGACGGCTACGACAAGCCGACCAGCGCCGCCGAGCTCGCCGAGCCCGGCGCCTACCTGGCGTTCGGCGACGCCGACGTCTCGCACGGCGGCGACCTCCGCTGGGCACCGCTCGGGACCCGCAGGATCGATCCCGGACCGCTCTATCTCGTCTGGACGAAGCCGGCGCAGCGCGACCGCCTGACCCGTCCCTGGCCCTGGCAGATCGCGGAGTTCGAGGTCGTCGAGTTCCGAAAGAAGTACCCCCACGTCGTCCCGACGGGCGTCCCGCGCAGCGCGCCGGCCTGGCAGGGATTCGAGCTCTTCCGAGGCGAGTGCATCGCCTGCCACGCCATCAACGGCGAGGGCGGCGACGTCGGCCCGGACCTGAACGTGCCGCGGAGCATCGTCGAGTACCGGCCGATCCCCCAGATCAAGGCCTACATCCGCGACCCGGCGACCTTTCGCTACGGGAAGATGCCGGCCCACCCCGACCTCTCCGACGCGGACCTCGATGCGCTCATCGCCTACTTCCGCGCGATGAGCCGCGCCAAGCACGATCCGCACCCGACCCGCTGAGGTCACCGCCGCTGACGGGCGTCGGGACCGAAGAATGGTGGGGCAACGAACCCACCTGGGTGGAACCCCGCATCGAGGGCCACCCGTACGCCTGCTGGGGTTTCCCCTGAGGCCCCAGACCGTGCGGCCGCGAGAAGGCCAGGTGAGGGATGTCCCGCAGCCGATCCCGGGCAAGCCGCGGGTGGAGCGCGGCATGGTGCCTGGCTTGCATGACGAGGAGGCGGCGGCGGGGAAGGACGGGGTGGTGAGCAAGGCAACGTGACTGGGGTCCGACGACCTCGGCCCCCAAGGGAGCGGCACCACAATGGTCGCGCAAGAGATGACAACGATACGAGGCCGCGGTCCCATTCTCGTTTCGATCGTGGCGCTGGCCGCCCTCCTCCGTCCCGCACCGGCGGTGGCCGACGGGGGAGGGTACAAGTTCCGGGGCAGCTTCGCGCGCCTCGACGGTAGCACGGCGGCCGGGCTGCTCCATGCGACGATCGGGGGCAGCGGCTCCTCGATGGTGGTGCGCGCCAGAGGGCTCGGCGACTCGGCGAGCCTCTCGCTCCTGTTGCGCGAGGCGGGCGCCGGGGACACGGCCGTCGTCACCTTCACTTCCAACGTGCGCGGCCGGGCGACCCTGCGCTTTCGCAGCGTGCCCAGGACGGCGAGGGATCTGCCGCTCAGCTTCGATCCCCGCGGGAAGAGGATCGTGATCAGCGCTGCCGGGGGCGACCGCCTCGAAGTCGAGGTGCCCGACGACAGCGACACGCCGCCGCCCGGCGGCGACGATCCACCGCCCGGCGGCGGCACGCCGCCGCCCGGCGCCACCTGCACGCCGGTCGACACGGGGGACGTGTTCCTCGTGCCCGAGGTGGGCGCCGGGACCGCCAAGGTCCGCTTCCGCCGCGATGGCGGCTGCACCCGCGACTTCCGGGTGGAGGCAGACGACGTGGCGCCGGGCTCGTACGACGTTTGCGTCGGCGACGTGGCCGTCGGCAGCCTGGAGGCCGTCGACAATGGCGGAGAGATCACAGGCGAGATCGAGCTCGACGACGAGAGCGGCGAGCGGCCCTTCCCGACCGACCTGTCCGATCCCCTCGGGCAGCGCATCGAGGTGCGCGAGGCGGCGACGACGTCGTGCACGGGCGCGTTGGTGTTCTCCTTCGCCTCGTTCCCCGAAGACCGCGGGGGAGGCGCCGGGCAGGCGGGGGCGACCTGCACGCCGGTCGACACCGGGGACGTGTTCCTCGTGCGCGAAGCGGGCGTCGGGAAGGCCAAGGCCCGCTTCCGCCGCCAAGCGGACTGCGAGCGCGACTTCCGGCTGGCGGCGGACGACGTCCCGCTGGGGCTCTACGACGTCTGCATCGGCGGCGTCGCCTTCGGCAGCTTCGCGGCCGTCGACAGCGGTGGGGATATCGAAGGCGAGCTCGAGCTCGACAACCAGCCCGACCAGCCCGGCGAGCGGCCGTTCCCGGCCGAGCTGTCCGATCCGCTCGGGAAGGAGATCGAGGTGCGGCGATCGGCCCCGACGCCGTGCGCCGGCACCCTCCTCTTCTCTTTCGCCTCGTTCCCGGACGATTCGGGGGGATCGTAGGAAACAGGCGCAACCGCGTTTGCTCGTGCATGCCCCCTGATCATGCCGCGGTGCCGCGCACGGGGCAGCCACGCTGACGCTGCGCTTTGCCAGCGGACGTGCACGAACGGGACAGTGTAGACACACGATGTGACACTCCTGGCACAATTACCGTCAACGACGGCCGTCGATTGCCATGGGTCCGCTGGCATCGACGTTGCTCCCCTGACGGTAATCATGAAGCCCCATAGCCAGACAGAGTTGCGTCGTGTTGCTCTCCTCCTCGCCCTGGCGACGATCCTCGTCAGCCCGTTGCCTGCGTCCAGCACCCCACAGGCGGGCCACGGCAAGGGAAAGTCGACCGGCTCCGGCTGCCCCGGCGGCCTCGATGTCTCCCGGAGCGGGCAGCCGAGCGTGCCCCTCGCGATCGCGGTGGGCGTCTTCACCGGTCAGAGGAAAGGCCTCATCGCACCCGACGAGATCATCCTTTCGACGCGGCTCAGGAATGCGGCTTGGACGACCTTCTACCGTCAGCTCTCCGCCCCCGGCGTGACGGACTACATCAGGGGCCCGGAGACCATCCCCACCGTTCACGTCGGGGACATCATCAACGTGACAGCGGGCGGCTCCGCCCTGGGCTACCGCGCTCTGGCGACGGCGCTTTCTGCAGGATCGATGGTCGTCGCGCCCGTCGTCACGTTCGGCGCCCGGGGAACCGCGACCGTGGTCGGCTTTGCCACGCTGCAGACCACGACCATCAAGGGGCGCGGGAATCCCAAGTACCTCGACGCCACGGTCCTGTCGCTCGATCTCGACCCCTGCTTCATCCGACCCTGAGCGGGTGGATAATCAGCTCGCGGCGCCACAGCTGATCCGCCCTCCATGCGCCAGCGTCAGCGGTAGAGACGCACGGGCAGCGACTCCCTGCGGAACGCCTCGATCTCCCCGCGCCACGAGCGCTCGAGCGCCCGCAGGTCGGCGCCGCTCTCCAGGGCCTCGCGCACGGCCGGATCGCCGAGCAGCACGTCGATCGGGAGACGATCCGTGACGTACTCGTACGGCGGCTCCTTCCAGGCGAAGTGGGCGCGGTGCTCGGCGATGATGTCCTGCACGAGCGCGAGCGTCGTGAGATAGGGACGGAAGGCGGGCCCGTCGGTCACGTGGATCTGGAATCCATGGCAGACCTGGCCGGCCCACTTGTGGAACGTCGGCTCGAAGGAGTGGTCCCGCAGCACGACGCCCGGCAGCCGGCGGCGCGCGAAGCGCCGGTGCACCGCCCGGATGTCGATCCACGGGGCGCCGAAGATCTCGAACGGACGCGTTGTCCCGCGCCCCTCCGACAGGTTCGTCCCTTCGAGCAGGACCTGCCCCGGATAGACGACCGCCGTGTCGAAGGTCGGCATGTTCGGCGATGGCAGCACCCAGGGCAGACCCGTGTCGGGGAAGAGCATGCGCCGCCGCCATCCCTCCGTCCGCACCACGCTCAGCGCGCAGCGGCCGGGGCAGCGGACGCGGATCCCGTCGCTGCGTCCGCCGGGGCCACCCTCGCCGCCGGCCATCCTCAGGTTGACGAGCGCGGCCAGCTCGCCGAGCGTCAGGCCGTGGCGCATGGGCACGGGATAGAGGCCGACGAACGAGGTGTACCCCCGCCGGATCAGGTTTCCCTCGAGCAGCTCGCCGCCGAGCGGATTCGGTCGGTCGAGGACGACCACCTCCTTGCCGGCGGCGGCGCAGGCCTCGAGGGCCAGCGCCGTCGTCCACTCGAAGGTGTAGACGCGCGTCCCGACGTCCTGGAGGTCCACCAGCAGGAGGTCGATGTCGCCGAGCATCTCCGGCGTCGGCGAGCGCGTCTCGGAGTAGAGGCTGTAGACCGGGATGCCGAGCTCGGCATCGACGCCGTGGCCCGACTCGATCATGTTGTCCTGCTTCTCGCCGGCGAAGCCGTGCTGCGGGCCGAAGAGCGCGCGCAGGCCGTCGCGGCAGAGGCGCCGGACGACGTCGCGCGCCGAGACCAGCTCGGCCGTGACGGAGGCCGGGTGCATGAGGAGCCCGACCCGCCGGCCGCGCAGCCACTTCGGCCGCTCGCGCGCCAGCACCTCGAGGCCGGTGAGGACGCGCGCGGCCCTGCGGCCGCGTGTCGCGCTCGTCGCCACGGCTCAGGCGCGCCGGGACAGCGGCGGATACGGTCCGGGCGGGTAGGCCTCGTGGCGCGGCAGGTCGTCGGCGATCTCGTACCAGGGCGCCTGCGAGCCGACGAAGATGTGCAGCTCCTCCCGCGCACCCGGATCGTCGTCGAGCGAGCCGGCCGGCACGACGACTCGCCCGCGCTCCACGTCCACGCGCGGCGCGCTCGCGCCGCACGTGCGGCAGAAGACCTGCGTGAAGCGCTGCGCCTCCGGGACCTTGTAGGAAACCAGCAGCTCCTCGCCGCGCAGCCACCGGAAGCGCGGCCGCTCGACGAAGAGGTTCGAGGCGTGCGCCGCGCTGCGCCCCTTCCGGCAGCGCGAGCAGTGGCAGTTGACGATCGGCCCCGCGACCGGACCCGCGATCTCGAAGGCGACGCCGCCGCAGAGGCAGCTCCCGCGCACGGCTCCCGCGGCCGACTCGGAGCGTCGCGCGAACGGAACGGCGTCGCCGGCGCCCGGAGGGTAGGCGTCGAAGCGCGGGAGCGCGTCGGCGATGTCGTGCCAGGGCGCCTTGGACGCGACGAAGATGTGCATCTGGGGTCGGATCTGCGGGTCGTCGTCCAGGACGCCGGCCGGCACGTACACGGGCCCGGTCGCAGGCAGCTCCGGCAGCTTCGAGCCGCAGCGTGCGCAGAACGGCCGGACGCCAGCCGGCGAGGACTGGTACCGGCGGACGCCTTCCTCGCCGCTCCGCCAGCGGACCCCCTCGGCGTCCGTGGCCACATGGGTCGCAAAGGCCCCCCCGTGCGCCTTGCGGCACATCGAGCAGTGACAGTGGCCCATCCAGTCGCAGGGCGCGCTCACCTCGAACGTGACGTGCCCGCAGAGACAGCTCCCGCGTATCGTCATGCGTCCTCCGTTCTCGTCACGGCCGGATCTGCACCACCTGCTGGAAGGTGGGGCGGTTCTGCCACGGGATGGGGCCAACCACCAGGGTACCGGCGAGCGTGAAGTGGATGTCGTCCTGGCGGGGGTCCGCCTGCCACGTGGCCGGCGAGGCCGAGCCGAAGCGCGCGGTGAGCGCGTCGACCGCGGCGGCGAGACTCCCGCGCACCGCCGCCGCACAGGCGGCGCGCCGCCCATCGGCGCAGCGGAGCATGCGGTACCGGCCGCGCACGCGGCGCCCCAGTGCCTGGCGGAGCACCTTGCTCAGATAACCGTAGTAGCCGTCCTGGTATGCCGAGCCGAGGTTCTGATCGCTCGGCGCGTCGTCGAACGGCAGCGGGATCTGCGGGTAGAAGTCGCCGAGCTGGGCGTCGAAGACGGCGTGCACGAGGCGCGGGTACCACTCGTCCATGAGCGCCACCGCGGCGCCGTCGTCGTAGCGCCCGTCGCCGTCGCGGTCGCGGCGATGGGCACCGGCGCGCATCCAGTCGCGCAGGAGACGGATCACCTCGCCGAGCCGGCGATCACCGGCGGCGAGGGCCAGCGCGTGCGGCAATATCGTTTGTCCTCGTAGATCGACGGTGGCCGCGTCGGCCATCGCGTCGACCACGCGGGCGGCCGTCACCGGCCCGTCGCCGACCGCCGCCGCCAGGCGGACGTCGAGTGCCAGGGAGCGGTAGACCGGGCCGTAGCCGTAGTTGTGGTCGGCGGCCCGCCAGCCGCGCGCGGGCTTGTTGTTCCACGAGGTGGCGAAGCCTCGGCGCGGGTTCACCTCGAAGGGCTGCGCGGTGACGGGCAGGAATCCCCGCCATTCCCACTCGCCGGTACCCCACGAAGGCAGGTCGGGATCGACGCCCTCGGCGCGCACCGGATAGAGGCCCGAGTGGAAGTAGGCGACGTCGGTGCGGTTGACGTACAGCCAGTTGAGCGTGCTGTTGACGCTCGCCATCACGTCGCGGAAGGCCGCGGGGGTCGTCGCCAGGTCGTCGTTCAGCTGGACGAAGGCGCCGGCCGACTCGACCTCGCGGTTGAAGCTCGAGCGCTCCACCGCCACCACCACCGGCTGACCGTCCACCATCGCGCGGCCGAGCACGGGCCCGTGCACGGTCCGCTCGATGGTCGCGGTCACCGTGGCGGTGCCCGACGTCCACGTGTCGACGCGGCGCGAGAGTGACCGGCACTCGCCCCGGTAGAGCGTGCCCGAGTCCGCCGCGCCGCCCGGCGGCGTGCAGAGCCTCTCGACGCGGACGTCGGCCAGGTCGGAGCCGCCGGCGGTGGCCGTGAACGCGTAGTCCGGCGTGTGGCCGAGGACGACGTAGGGCGTGCCGGGCACCAGAGCCCCGCGCACGTTGACGCCCCCGCCGTCGAGCGCCAGCTCGAGCAGCACCTCCGGGGCGAAGTAGCCGACCTGCGGCCCGCCGACGAGGATCGGGGCACCGCCCGCCGCCTTGCGTCCCGTGACCGCGAGCCAGTTGCTCATGCCGCGCGGCACCGGCGTCGCCGTGGCCGTGGCCCCGCCCGTGATCGCGACCGGATGGGCGGCGGCGAACGAGCCGGGGTCGAGGAGGGCCACTGCCGCGGGGTCGACCTGGCGCGCGCTTCCCCCGGGATAGGGAAAACGCCGCCGCGTCGAGACCGGCGCTTCGGGGTCTTCCGCGGAACGCAGGTCGGTCCAGAGGAGCCGCCCGCGCTTCTCACCGAAGCGTTGCTCGAGCGCGCCGAGCAGCAGGGCATTCAGATGCTCGCCGCCGCCACCGTTGCCGAAGCCGATCACCGTCGTGAAGGAGATCGTGCAGGCGACGACGTCGGTCAGCTTCCAGTCCTGGAGTGGGATGTGGAGCAGGCCGTACTCCGCCGGCAGCTTCGCCTTGGTCGGGTCCGCACGGGCCTCGGCGATGTACGCGTTGACGCCGGCGACGAACGCGGTGGCGTCGTCGAGCACCGTCTGGCCGAGCACCGGGTTCCGCTCGATCCCCTGGTTGATCTGCAGCTCGAGCTCCTCCTCGGAGTAGCCGGCGACCGCGGCGTAGGTGCGGTCGAAGCCGACGGCCCCGAGCACGTCGCGCAGGTCTCCGGCGAACTGCGTGAAGCGACCGCGGCCCATGTTGCGGAGCGCGTCGGCGAGGAAGAGGCGGTCCTCGGCCGTGACCCAGCCGGCGCCGAAGAAGACGTCGCCGCGCGTCGCGCCCGTGACGTGCGGGACACCGAAGGCGTCGCGCGCGACGGTGACGCCCGGGCGCGGCGTCTCGACGCGCTCGGGAGCGGCCGGGGCGCCGATCGACGCGTCCTTGAAGAACCGCGCGAGATCGGGCTCCGCCAGACCAGGCGCGGCGAGGATGAGGTCCCGGTACATCGCGAGCTGATCGGTCGCGTGCGCGCCCGCCGTGACCGTGCTCGCCGGCACGAGGCCGTCCTGGCCGGGGGGCAGGATGTCGAGAAAGAGCGGCGCGGCGCCTGCCGCCGCGGCGACGGCGACGAGGAGCGCGGCTGCGAGGAGTGGCAGCGGACGCACGGGGAGCGCATCCTAGTGTGACCTCGCCCCCGAAGGCCAGCCCGCCGCCAGGCTCTATGCCGCGTAGCGCGCCGGATCGAGGGCGAAGGCCAGGCCGTGGAGTCGCTCGCCGCGCACCCGACGGTCGCGGTTCGTACCGGCCGCGTCGCGGAAGAGAGCGAGCGCCGCACGGTCGTCGAGGGAGGTGGTGTCGGCGCCCAGGTGCTCCTGCAGCAGTGAACAGCGCAGCGCGCGCGCCGCCCGCGCGTCCCAGAACGATACGTTCAGCTCGGTGTCGGCATGGAACGAGCGGCTCGCCACGTTGGTCGAGCCGATGGTGCCCCACACGTCGTCCACGAGCGCGGCCTTGGCGTGCACGTAGATGTCCTCGTAGCGCCCGCCGCCGCACGAGGCGGCGAGCCCCGCGAGCGTGAAGCGCGGGTGTCGGGCGAGGATCTCGAGCTGGGTGAAGAATGCGGCCGCGCGCGGATCGCCCCGCGCCGTCCTGATCTCGGGCATCGGCACCGCCGGCACGAGGAACACCACGGCGACACCCCGCGCGAGCGCCGCCTCGAGGTGCGCGAGGACGTCGAGCGAGTGCAGGAACTGGTTCTCGAGGTAGATGGTACGCGCCGCGGCGTCGATCGCCGCGAGGTACTGCTCGAGCACGCTCTGCTCGCCGGCCTCCGTCGGGAAGGGTGCGGCGCCGGGGGCCGGGGTCGCGTCGCGGTAGCGTCCGGGCCGCACCGTGCGCGTGACCTGGGCCGTGGCTGCGCCGGCCGGCGGCGAGGTGACGGCGGGAAAGCGGAGGGGGCCCGCCCGCTCCGCATCCGGCCAGGCGCCGTCGCGGCGGTCGCGTTCGCTCGCCTCGTTCCAGCGCTGCACGAAGTTGTGGTGGACATCGGTGGTGGCCGGGCCGCGCAGCTCGAGGTAGAGATCGTGGACGTTGACGTAGACGTCGTGCGCGACGCCGCCGCCGACCGGCGGATGCCCGGGTGGCACGATCGAGCCGTGGTCCAGGTTGATGCCGCCCACGAAGGCGACCTCGCCCGGCCGGCCGGCGTCGATCAGCCAGCTCTTCTGATGGTGGCAGTACCGCGGGAGGTGATCCCAGCGGGCCAGGAAGCGAGCGCCGCGTGCCGCGAGCCAGGCACGGTCCGCCGCGCTGCCGCCGAAGTGCGACGCGCCGGGCAGGATCCGGTCGAGGTCCGGCTCCCGCCAGAAGAGCGCCCGGACGTCCAGGCCGCGCGCGGCGGCGCGGTCGAGCAGGTCGAAGAAGGTGCCGCGAGCGCCCGGCAGCGCGAGGTCGCGTTCGATGAAGGCGACCGTCACCCAGACGCTCGCGCGCGCCGCCTCGACCGCCTCGGCGATGCGGCGGAAGGCGGGCTCGCCGTCGACGAGCGGCCGGACGGTGTTGCTTGCCCGGGGCGGGTAGGCGCCTCGCAGCGCCGGAGGAACCGGCTCGGTCATGCGCTCGTCCTTGTAGCGAAACCCGGCACGGCGCGCACATGGGACGAGCCGATCGCGAAGGCCGAAATCTCCAAAAGGGAGGCGGGGGGCCGAAGCCCCCCGCCGTGGCCCTTTCCTTACTGTGAGACGACCGCGGAAATCTCGCCAGCCGTCAGCTTGATGTCGAAAGCGGACGTACTGCCGGCATTGGTATCCAGGCGCTGGCAGTTCAACGTCACCGTGATCGCGGTGTTGAAGCTATTGGCGATCACGAAGGGAAGCGCCGTCGTCCCAGGGATGCTGCTGCTGATGGCGGAGACGACGGTCGCCGACGTGCTGTCGGAATCCAGGATGTTTGCACTCGCGTCCTGCGCCACGAGGCTGCACTTCACGTAGTGCGTCTTGGCGGTCTGAGTATTCGAGAGCCACATCTTTGCACTGATCATATAGGTGCCACTATTCAAGGTCGTACTGGCCAGAGTGATGGTAGCACCGGTGTTCGGAATCGAAGCGGCTCCCTGCGGGAGTGCCTGACGATGAACCATCGAAACTCCCGGATCCCCCTTCGGACCTTGAGGACCCTGGGAGCCAAGTGCCCCGGTTGGACCCTGCGGACCCTGAGGACCCGTTGACCCAGTCAGCCCAGGGGGACCCTGAGCACCTGGAGGCCCAGCCACGCCATCATGGCCAGGATTTCCCTGGTCGCCCTTCGGACCCTGGGGACCAGTAGCGCCCGTCAGCCCGGGCGGTCCAGCGGCGCCCGGAGGCCCAGGGATGCCGTCGTGGCCGTTCGCTCCTGGATCGCCTTTCGCGCCCGTGCAGTCGTGGACGTTGCACGCCCCGTCGTGGTTCACATCCTCGGTCGCGAGGTCGCACCCGCCGTTCTCGTTCAGATCCCAGCAGTGGTGGCCATCGCCACCAGGGTTGCCTGCGGGACCCTGCGGGCCGTTGTCACCCTTCGGACCCTGAGGTCCAGGCGCGCCGTCGCGCCCAGGAGGTCCATCCGCTCCCGGCGGGCCAGGCACCCCGTCGTGACCAGGGTTGCCCTGGGGTCCCTGAGCACCCTGGGGACCTTTGCAATCCAGGACCGTGCAGGATCCGTCGTGATTCAGATCCTCTGTAGCCAGATCACATTGGCCATCTTCGTTTACATCCCAGCAGTCGAAGCCGTGAGGGCCCATCGCACCCTGCGCACCGGGCATGCCCGGGTCACCCTTCGGACCCTGAGGCCCGTGGTCGCCCGGGTCGCCCTTCGGGCCCTGAGCACCCGGCACACCCGGGTCGCCCTGCGGACCCTGGGGACCAGGTTCGCCCGGAACACCCTGCAGACCCTGCGGACCCTGGGGCCCAACAGGACCCTGGGGACCGATGCAATCCAGGACAGTGCAAGATCCGTCACCATTCACATCTTCGGTCGCCAGGTCGCATTGGTGATTGCCATTTGCATCCCAGCAATCGAGTCCCTCGTCACCCTTCGGACCCTGAGCACCCGGCAGACCCGGCTCGCCCTGCGGACCCTGACCGCCACGATCGCCCGGGTCGCCCTTCGTACCCGGCGCACCGGGCAGACCCGGATCACCCTGCGGACCCGGAGCGCCCGGCAGACCCGGGTCGCCCTGGGGACCCTGGGGACCAGGTTCGCCCGGAACACCCTGCGGACCTTGCGCTCCCTGGGAGCCAGGAGAACCGACGCAATCCAGAGCAGTGCACGATCCGTCGCCATTCACATCTTCGGTAGCCAGGTCACATTTGTGATTGCCGTTGGCGTCCCAGCAATCTAGTCCGTCGTCACCCTGGAGTCCCGGGTCGCCCTTCGGGCCCTTGTGACCGTCGGCTCCCGTCGGGCCCACCGGGCCGGTGGTGCCGGGAGGCCCTGCAGGACCCATCGGTCCCATCGGACCCATCGGCCCTTGGGGACCCATCGCCCCCTGCGGACCGGTCGGCCCCATCGGACCCGGGTCGCCCGCACGGCCCTTTGAACCCTTCGGACCCTGGGGAGCGGTAGGGTCGACCTGAACTTCTCCCTTCTTGCACTGTCCGCTGCGCTGAACGACGTTGCCCTTTGAATCAAGGCAAAAGACGTTCGGCCCACTCTTTGCCGACGCCACCCCGCCCTTGCTCAAGAGCGAGACGAGCACAACAGCAAGCCACGATCTACCTGATTTTATCATCACCATCTATTCCTTTCTTCGTTCTGCTGCTTCACCTGTCGTTTCCCGCCATTCAGCTCCGCCGGATTCCCAGATCCGCTGGAGGAAAAACGGCCGCATGCACCGCCTCACGCCCTTCCGTAGGCATGAACGGCCGTTCGCAGGTCACATCGGCCGCACCGTGGTGGCGGGGCCGCTCAGCCTGACCCCACGAGTCCCCGCTCCAAGTCGAGCCGGTTCCTCCCACACACCGGCACGTCCAGCAGCACACACCGCGCCCGCCCACCGTTCTCCGCGGCGAGCAAACCCTGCATGCCGGCGAACGTCTCCGTCGGTACCGTTAATGTCCCTCATCGCGTCTCGTCCGTACGCCTCCGCCATGACCCGACGTGATGCTGTAGTGTCCCCAATGATATTTGTCAACTGAAAACACACGTCATACCCTATCGAGCCGCTCTTGAAGTTGTACATAAGCTATATCCCAAGCCTATGCTAGTACGCCTGTCATGCTGCCGTCTGTGCGACCCCGCATGCGCTCTGCCTCGCCGTCTGCGCATTTTCGTGCCCTCTGCTGTACAGTCTGCATCAACTTCGCAGCGGGTGACGCGTCGCTCGGCAACCTCGCAGCAGGTTGCGGCCCCCCCCAGGACCCGGTTCGGCGTCTGAGCCCGTTGCCCGAGCCCTCACCTTCTCGTCCAGGGAACACCCGCATGGGCGGCTCGCGTTGGCGATGCTGACTGCGCGACGGCGCTAGTTAGCAGCCTAGGGCGACGTGCGCGCGTTCACCGATGGGGCCGCCGCGCGATCACCGCGCGGTCAGACTGACTGCGTTCGTGTTGACGAGGAGTACGCCGGCCGACGAAGGCCGAAGCCGCGAACCGGCGTTGTCTCGGCGCCTCGCCGCCGTTTGCCCGGCTGCGTGGCGCCGGCGGGTACGCCCCGTCGTCGTGGACCACGGACTGGCGGCTCGGGCGAGGCTCCGGCACCGTACTTGCGGGCGATCCTCGCCTGCGCTAGGCCTTCGACCGTCGCGTCTCCCTCGACATGGAGGTCCGATGCTGAGAGACAGGACGCGTACCGCGCTGGGCGCCGCCGCGGCGCTGGCGCTCGTGACCTCTGCGGCTTCCGCGCCCGTCCCGAAGAACCTGCCGCGCGGCGTCTCGGAAGTCCTCTACGAGATCGTGGTGCCGCCGGGCGCCGAGCCGACGCCCGAGAAGGTGGCGCTCGGCGAGAAGCTCTTCAACGAGAAGCGCCTGTCGGCGAACGATCAGGTGGCATGCGCCACCTGCCATGATCCAGCCAAGGGCTTCGTCGACCACAAGCCCCTCGCCGAGGGCATTGCGGCACCGGCCCAGCGCACCCAGCGCAACAGCCCGACGGTGCTGAACGCGATGTTCAACGCCGCCCAGTTCTGGGACGGGCGAGCGCCGACGCTCGAGGAGCAGGCGAAGCTGCCGATCCTGAATCCGATCGAGATGGGTCAGAAGTCGCCGGACGACGTGGTGGCCAAGCTGCGCGGCATCTCCGAGTACCGCAGCGCCTTCCAGCAGGTCTTCGGCCACGATCTCACCTACGACGACGTCGCCGCCGCGATCGCCGCCTTCGAGCGCACGCAGTATGCCGGCGACGCGCCCTTCGATCGCTTCGTCGCCGGCGACGAGAAGGCGATCGACGAGTCGGCCAAGCGCGGCTGGGGGCTCTTCAACGGCAAGGGCCGCTGCAACGCCTGCCACGCCTTCAGCACCGTGAGCCCGCTCTTCTCGGATCAGAAGTTCCACAACATCGGCATCGCGGCCCACAAGACCGACTTCATCGACCTCGCGCGCAAGGCGACGGCCATCGTGCGCAGCGGGGACTTGAAGCAGATCGACGAGCTCGCCATCCAGTCCAACCTCTCCGAGCTCGGCCGCTTCCTGGTCACCAAGAACTCGAACGACATCGGGGCCTTCAAGACGCCGGGGCTCCGCAACGTCGCCGTGACCTCGCCCTACATGCACGACGGTTCGCTCGCCACGCTCTGGGACGTGATGGACCACTACAACAAGGGCGGGGTGCCGAACCCGAACCTCGACGGCGGCATGCAGCGCCTCGGCCTCACCGAGGCCGAGATCGACGACATGGTGAGCTTCATGGCCTCACTCACGAGTGCGAAGCTCGGCGAGTTCGGCAAGCAGGAGATGGCGCGCCAGCAGGCGAGGAAGAACGTGCGGCCCGAGCGCGACACGGCGGTGGCCACCGGCAAGAAGGGCGACCTCGGCGACCTCGCGCCGACGCCGGACCGGGCAAAGCCGGCCGCGTTCGGCGTGCTGGTGCGGAAGGGGACGTCGTATGACTAGGGGATTCAAGAGCATCGAGACCAAGCACTACGCGGAGCGCGACGCCTTCTTTGCCGGGCTCGGGCGCGTCTCGCGCCGTTCCTTCCTGAAGCTCGCCGGCCTCTCGGCGGGAATCGCCCTCGGCAAGGGGCTCGTCACGCCCCACAGCTTCCAGCTCGTCGAGGTGGCGGATGCCGCGGAGCGCTTCACCTTCGCCTACATCTCGGACACGCACCTCTATCCCCGCACGCTGAACGATCGCTTCGTGCGCGCCATCTTGAAGGCGGTCGACGACGTCAACAACCTTCAGCCGCAGCCCGACTTCGTCCTCATGGGCGGCGACCTGGCGCAGCTCGGCCGCAAGGAGGAGCTCGACCTCGGCCGCCAGATCCTGAAGGCGGTGAAGGCGCCGATCCGCATGATGGTCGGCGAGCACGACTGGTTCCTCGACCTCGGCCAGTACTGGAAGTCGCTCTTCGGGGCGGAGAGCTACTCCTTCGACCACAAGGGCGTGCACTTCGTGACCGTGATGAGCGTGCAGGAGAAGGACTTCTGGACCGAGCGCGGCTTCACGCCGGAGCAGCGCATGCAGACGGTCGCCGGCCTCGACAACGGCATCCAGTCGCGCTTCGAGGTCGGCGAGGCGGGACGGGAGTGGCTGAAGAACGACCTCGCCAAGGTGGACAAGAAGACGCCGGTCGTCGTCTTCTCGCACTCGCCGCTCTACAAGTACTACCGCCCGTGGAACTTCTGGACGGAGGACGCGGACGAGGTCCAGGCGATCCTGCGTCCGTTCGAGCACGTGACCGTGATCCACGGCCACACCCATCAGCTGCTGACCAATCGCATCGACAACATCCACTTCCACGGCATGCTCTCGACCGCCTGGCCGTGGCCGTACGCGCCGGAGGGGCTGCCGAAGCTCACCATCCAGCAGAACCGCGCCGACCCCTTCGACCAGTTCGACGGGTGCGGCGACGGCAGCGTGGACGTCGTCGAGAGCGGCCTCGTGAACGCGCTCTACAACCTGTGGGACCGGAATCCCGTGACCGTCCGCGCCAGCTACGTCGCCTCCAGCGGCGCCCAGGAGGCGCCCCCGCGAACCAAGCTTCCTTCCTACTAGCGAAGGGGACGTGATGACGCCGAAGACGACCCTCACCTTCATCGCCCTGCCCGCGCTGGCGCTCGGCGGCCTCGTGCTCGCCCAGTCGCGCACTGGCCTGCCGCGCCACGACGCGCCGCCGTCGCCGTCCGGCAACCTGTCGGTGGCGCTGTGCGACGGCGAGACGGTGGCCGAGGTGCCCGGCGTGAAGGAAGGTGAGACGCCCACCCCGGAGCAGGCGCGCGCCGTCGCCGACACGCTGATGACCGAGTGGCGGCGGAAGAACCCGAACGCCGCCTGGGAAGGCGAGCCCGTACGGGTCGCCCAGGCGCTGCCGCGCGAGGGCGGGGAAAAGGGCGCGCCGGCCGCAGCCGAGCGCCCGAAGGAGGGCGGCGGCGGTGCCGGCGGCCTACCGGCCGGCCCCCAGGGGGCTGTCCAGGAGGGCCAGACCTACGGGGCCTTCTCGCAGCGCGACGAACGCATCTGGCAGGCGGAGACCGAGAAATTCGTGAAGGAAGGCCACGACGTCTTCCACGACGCCAAGGCCTTCGGCGGCACCATCGCGGTCTCCTGCGACATGTGCCACCCCGATGCCGCGAACACCCACCCCGAGACGTTCCCGAAGTTCCAGGTGCAGCTCGGCCGGGTGGCGCTCCTGCGCGACATGATCAACTGGTGCATCCAGAACCCCGCCCGCGGGAAGCCGCTTGCCGACGACGACCCGCGGCTGAAGGCGATGGAGGCGTACATCCTGGCGCAGCGCAAGGGCACCGCGCTCGAGTTCGGCAAGCACTGAAGCCCTCGGCTCGGGCTGGTCTCAGCGCTTCCGCTTCGGCGAGGTTCCGAGGAGATCGCCGAGCGTCCCGAGGCTCGACTTCTCGCTCGACTGCGCGAGCACCTGCTCCGTATCGCGCCGCTCCTCCGCCTCGGCCGCGTCCTTCGCCTGCTTGGCGCCCTCGACCATCGAGAGCCCGATGCGCCGCTTCGCGACGTCGAGCTCGACGACCGTGACGTCGACGGCGTCGCCGATCGACACGATCTGCCGCGGATGGGACACGCGGCGGTCGAGCGCCAGGCGCGAGACGTGCACCAGCCCGTCGAGGCCGGGCGCGAGCTCCACGAACGCCCCGAACTCCTCGAGCCGTCGGACCGTGCCGCGCACGCTGGCTCCCACCGGGAAGCGCTCGGCCGCCGTCGCCCACGGATCGGGAGCGAGCGCGCGGAGGGACAGCCCGATGCGGCCACGGCCGCCCTTCGGGTCGGGCTCGAGCTTCACGACCTGGGCCTCCACCCGCTGGCCCACCTGCAGCACGTCGGAGGGGTGGGACGCACGGGCGTGGCCGAGCTCGCTCACGTGGATCAGGCCGTCGACGCCGCCGAGGTCGACAAACGCCCCGAAGTCGCGGAGCGACGTCACCGTGCCCGCGACGGTCGCGCCCACGCGAAGCTCGGCCCAGACCGCCCGGGCCTGCTCCGCGGCCTCCTCCTCGAGCAGCTGCCGCCGCGAGACGACGACGTTCCGACCGCCCGCCTCGAGCTTCGTGATCCGGAAGCGGAGGCGCTGCCCGACGTACTGCGCGCCCTCGACTCGCCGCCGGTCGATCTGCGACCCCGGGCAGAAGGCGCGTACGCTCCCGAGCTGGACGTCGTAGCCGCCCTTGTTCTCGCCGGTGACGAGGCCCTCGATCGCGATCCCGTGCGCAAACGCCTGCTCGAGCTCCCCGGGGACGTGCCCGCCACGGCCGGCGACCCGCTTGAGCACGATCGACCCGGAGCGGGCCCCGTCGTCGACCACCGTCGCCTCGATCTCGTCGCCCTCGTGGAGCTGCACCTCACCCGTCGCGGGGTCGCGGAACTCGCCGAGGTCGATCGTCGCCTCGGCCTTGCCGCCGACGGAGACAAAGGCCGCCGCGGCGCCGACGGCGATGACCCGCCCGCGGACGACGTCCCCGGCGGCGAGACGGCGCTCGCGCGTGCGCGCCCCCTCGCTGGCCGCGAAAAGGGCCGCGAAGTCCTCCTCGTCGGGTCCCGCCATGCCTCGGTCCTTTTATATATACCGGGCATCGCCGCGCGACGCGATCCGCACCATGTTGATGCCCGGCCACGGCGGAGGGTAGGCAAGGCCATGGCGGACATGCCGATCGTCGTCTTCGCGGACGGGGCCGCGAAAGGGAACCCCGGGCCGGGAGGCTGGGGCGCGATCGTCGTCACCCCCGACGGCCAGGTGACCGAGCTCGGCGGCGGCACGGGTCACACGACGAACAATCGGATGGAGCTGACCGCGGCCATCGAGGCGCTCCGGCACGTCGGCCGGTCGGCCGGCCCGGTCGCCGTCCACACCGACTCGGCCTACGTCATCCGCGGCATCCGCGACTGGATCCACGGCTGGCGGCGGCGCGGCTGGCGGACCGCCGGGGGCGGCGACGTGGTGAACCGCGATCTCTGGGAGACGCTCGCGGCGGTCGAGGCGCGCGCGGGAAACGTCGCGTGGCACCACGTCCGTGGCCACCAAGGCATTGCGGGCAACGAGCGCGCCGACGAGATCGCGAACGCGTTTGCCGCCGGCCAGCGGCCGACGCTCTACCGCGGTCCGCTCGTCCGCTACGACGTGGCGGTCCTGGACATCCCGGACGATACCAGTCTTCCCCGGCGCGCGTCGGGCCCGCGGGCCGGTGATCGCAAGAGCGCCCCGCATTCGTATCTCAGCGTCGTCGATGGCCGACCCATGCGTCACGCCACCTGGGCCGAATGCGAGCGGCGGGTGAAGGGCAGGTCGGGAGCCCGCTTCAAGAAGGCGATGAGCCCGGCGGACGAGGAAGCCATCCTCCGGAGCTGGGGATTCTCCGCGGACGACCTCCGACGGCTCGCCGATCAGACCTGACGGTCGACCATGTCACGGCAGACAGCGAAGCGTGTACTCCGTGCGGTCCAAGCCGGGCAGGTTGGGCCGCTGGACAACCCGGGTTTCGCCGACGGGGACGACCACCGTCTCCCTCGGCTCCGGTCCACACACCTCCAGGCAGAAGAAGCCGAACGTACAGGAGCCGTCGACCTGCCCGTCGAAGTCGCAACGCCCCTCCTCGGGTGGACCGAGCATCCCGTCCTGGCAGCTCCGGGTGACTGCGGTGCACTGGGGGTCGCCGTCGCAGGTCGCGGGCGCCTGACACCGCAGGACGAGCCTGCCACGCACCCGGCTCCGGTTGACCGGCACCCTGATTGGGTGCTCGAGGTCACAGACAAACACCGGTCCGGGAGGGAAACAGAGCCTACAGAGGGGACAACGGACGAAGGTGCAGATGCCGTCGGTCTGACCATCGGCGTCGCACTCAACGGGGCGAGTGACCGTCGGCGGCCCCGTCAGGCCCTCCACGCACTTCACCCGTCGCCGAGCCGCCGCCGGGGCCCCACGGAAAAGCAGCGCACTGGACATTACGATGAGGACCAGACGCTGCATGGCGACTGGCAGCACGATACTACCGGAGTGCCGCGTGGTCGACCTGTCGATGGACGGCGCCGGCTGTCACGAACGGGGTAGGCGACGGCGGCGTTCCCCTACCCTGCGACCTTCCCGACCAGGTCGTGCGCCGCCTGCTCGACGACGCGCAGCACGGCGGCCTCGTCGCGCGCGCGCGGTTGGTACAGGATCAAGCGGCGTACCCCGAGCTCGGCGAAGCGCTTCGCGGCCTCCACGTCCAGCACCGGCCGCTCGCGCTCGGGCGGGGGCGTGATGCTCACCTCGACGTCCTCAAAGCGACGGCCGACCGCCGCGCACGCCTGTTTGAGGCCCTCGATGCACGCCCGCGTCTTCTCGAGATCGAGCGCGAAGCCGTACCAGCCCTTGGCGAGGCGCGCGGCGCGGCGGAACGCCTCCGGCGTGTGGCCGCCGAAGACGATCTCGGGATGCGGCTTCTGCAGCGGCCGGGGCATCGCCTGGATGCCGGCGAACGACACGAACCGGCCCTCGAACGCCGGCTTCTCCATCGTCCACAGCGCGAGCATCGCCGCCAGGTACTCCTCGCTCCGCGCGCCCTTCTGCGCGAACGGGATGCCGAGCGCGTCGAACTCCGGCTTCAGGTAGCCGACGCCGATCCCAAAGATCAGCCGGCCCCGCGAGAGCACGTCGAGCGAGGCGAGCTGCTTGGCGAGGACGAGGGGGTTCCGCTGCGGCAGGATGATGATGCCCGTGCCGAGGCGGATCGTCCTCGTGTGCGCGGCAAGGAAGGCGAGCGCGACGGCGGGATCGAGGATGGGAGTCCCCGGGGGCGAGGGCGAGGGTGGCACCTGCGGGTCGGGAAGCACGACGTGCTCGCCGGTCCAGAGGCTCTCGAAGCCCGCCGCCTCGGCCGCGATCGCGACCTTCGCCGCGACCGCAGGGTCGGCGCAGGCGCCGATGTTGGTCGCGAACAGTCCGATCTTCATGGCGCGACTCGTCGAGGCCGACTGCGGCGTCGTCGGTGGCGCAGTAGTCGACCAGGCAGACGGTGTCAACGTGCGCCCGCGCCGGGCGTTGACATGATGCTTCGAGATGCCGCAAGACGAGCGGCAGCCTGCCTCGGGCGGGATGAGGAGCGCGTGATGGCCGACTTCGACCTCGTCATCAAGGACGGCATCGTCATCGACGGGACGCGGTCGCAGCGCTACCGCGCCGACGTCGGCATCCGGGCCGGGCGCGTCGCCGCGCTCGGGCGGCTGCGGACGACCGACGCCGCGCGGGCGCTCGACGCCACCGGGATGATCGTCGCACCCGGCTTCATCGACCTGCACACGCACTACGACGCGCAGCTCTTCTGGGACCCCTACCTCACGCTGTCGGGCTGGCACGGGGTCACCTCGGTGGTCATCGGCAACTGCGGCTTCGGCTTCGCGCCGATGCGCCCGGAGATGCGCGAGCGCGCCATGCTGACCATGACGCGCGTCGAGGCGATCCCCCACGAGTCGATGCGGCAGGGACTTCCCTGGGACTGGGTCACCTACCCCGAGTTCCTCGACAGCGTCGAGCGCCGGCCGAAGGCCCTGAACGTGCTGCCCTACGTGCCGGTGGCGCCGCTCCTCGTCTGGGTCCTCGGCTTCGAGCGCGCCAAGGCCGGCGCGATGCCGACCGACGCCGAGCACCGCGAGCTCCGCCGCCTCCTGCACGAGGGGATGGACGCGGGCGGCTGCGGATGGTCGGCGCAGCGGCTCCACCCCGAGGGCCCGGGCGCCGTCCAGCGCGACTACGACGGCGGACCGATGGTCACCGACATCATGCACGACGCGACCGCGCTCCAGCTCGCGGAGGTGCTCGCCGAGCGCAACCATGGCTTCATGCAGATGGCGCTGGCGACCGCCGACGGCGCGCACGACTTCGCGCACATCGAGCAGCTCGCCGAGGTGAGCGGCCGCCCGATCCTCTACAACGTCGTCCAGTCGTTCGTTCGCTACCCAGAGGCGCACCGCGGGCTGATCGCCTGGCTCGACGCCTGCCGCCGGCGCGGCGTCCGGGTCTACGGCCAAGGCGTCACCACCACCGCCGCCTTCACCTTCACGTTCGAGGACTGGAACCTCTTCGACGACGACCCCGCCTGGGTCGAGGCAACGGTCGGCACCGTCGCCGAGCGCAAGCGGAAGCTCGCCGACCCCGCCCGGCGCCCGCGGCTCCGGGCGTACGATTCGGGGATCGTCACGGTGCCGATCGCCGAGACCGTCGTCCTCGACTGCTTCACGCCCGCGACCAAGCCGTTCGAGAACCTGACCATCGCCGAGGTGGCCGAGCGGACGGGCAAGCATCCGGTCGACGCCATGCTCGACCTCGCCGTCGCCGACGACCTGCGGACCGTCTTCTACGCCGAGCCGGCGAACGTCGACCGCGCCGCGCTGCGCGAGATCATCGACTACGAGTGGATCGTCCCCGGGGTCTCCGACGGCGGCGCGCACACCAAGTTCTTCACCGGCGGCCGCTACCCGACCGAGTTCCTGAGCCGCATCGTGCGCGAGGAGCAGATGTGCTCGCTCGAGCACGCCCACTGGCGGCTCTCCGCCCTCCCCGCCCACTGCGCCGGTTTCCGCGACCGGGGGACGCTCGTCGAGGGCGCGCCGGCCGACATCGTCGTCTACGACCCGGAGCGGCTCGAATGCCTGCCGACCGAGGTGGCGCACGATTTCCCGGGCGGGGAGTGGCGGCGCATCCAGCGGGCGCGGGGCTATCGCTTCGTCCTGGTCAACGGCGGGGTGACGATCGAGGACGATCGCGAGACGGGGATTTACTCCGGGCGCTTACTCCGGCACGGGGCCCTGTGAGGAGCTCTGAGCGACTGGTCGCGACGCGAGTTCATCCGCACGGTCGGGGCCGCGGGGACGGCCGCCGCCCTGCTCGGCCCGCGCGCCGTGGCGCAGGCCGCGCCGGCCAAGCGCAGCCTCAGGAAGGGCTGAGCTTCGCGATGATACGCTCGCCGAACTCGTGCAGCCCCGCGCACAGGCCCTCCTGGTCGAAGGCGGGAGGCGGGATCGTGAGACGCGCCACGCCGAGATCCTGGTAGCGGCGCACGGTGTCGAGATCCATGGCGGCGCGGCCCGCCGTGATCTCGACGTCGCGAGGGTTCCGTCCGAGGCGGGCGCATTCCTCGCCGAGCGCCGCGAGGAGGGCCTTCAGCTTCTCGGGGGTGTCGACGCCGGGAAAGAAGCCGTCGCCGTAGCGGGCGGCGCGCCGGACCGCGAGCGGCGTGTGCCCCCCGACGACGATCGGCACACCCGGCCGTTGCACCGGCTTCGGATTCGACTCGAGCGGCGGCCAGCGGAAGTACTTCCCCGCGAATGCCTCCGGCGTCTCCTTCCACAGCGAGCGGAGCGCGCGCACCGCCTCGGCCGTGCGCGCCGCCCGGTCCTCGAACGGGATGCCGAGCGCCTCGAACTCCTCGCGCAGCCACCCGATGCCGATGCCGAGGATCGCCCGGCCGCTCGACAGCACGTCGAGCGTCGCCACCTCCTTGGCGACGTAGATCGGATGGCGCTGCGGCAGGAGCAGGATGCCGGTGGCGAGCCGGAGCTTCGTCGTCACCGCGGCCGCGAAGGTGAGCGCGAGGAGCGGGTCGGGGAGCGGGATGTTCTCGGGCCCGGGGATCTTCCCGGAGGGGCTGTACGGGTAGACCGAGCGGTAGCCCACCGGGATGACGACGTGCTCGACGGCCCAGATCGACTCGATGCCGACGTCCTCCGCCGTGCGCGCGAGGTGCGCGAGGTTGTCCGGGAAGCCGAAGGGGCCCGCGTTGGCGTACATCAGTCCGAATTTCATGCCCGGGCCGATAGTCGAGAACGCAGCCCGGGACAAGGGTTGTGGACCGCGGCCGGGGGGCCCGGGCGGCGGGACGGTTCGTGACCTAGCGCGCCGAACCGCTGGACAAGAGCGCCTGGGCGCGCGCGATGCCCTCCGTATCGGTCTTTCGCTTCGCGACCTCGAGCGCACGCTCCGCCTCGGCGTGCGCCTCAGCCTCCGCCCCGCGGGCACGGAGCGCCCGGACGAGATCGAGCCGGGGGCCGAGATAGTCGGGGTCGACCTCCAGCGCGCGGCGGAGCAGCCGCTCGGCCTCCTTCGGGTCACCACCCAGCAGACGCGGCGCGTCGAGCAGCAGGGCGCCCTTGCCGGCCAGCGCGTCCGCGAAGTCCGGCGCCAGCTCGAGGGTGCGATCGACCTCGCGACGGAGCCGGCGGAGGTCGACCAGCGCTCCGACGCCGAGGCCGGCGCGGCGCATCTTCCCCCCGAGGCTGCAGAAGACGGCGAAGTGCGCGAGGGCGTCCCGCTCGTCATCGGCGACCGCTCGTTCGGCACGCGCGAGCGCGCGATCGAGCATCGCCGGCCGCTCGGCCTCCGGCGCGTCGTCGGCCCGGTGGCAGAGCGCGAGCGCCTCGCGCGACGCCGGCGTGCCCGGTGGATCGGCGGCCCCCGCGAAACTCAGCGCGGCGAGGACGAGTGCGGCGAGGCGATGCACCCGCCGACGTTAGCAGGCGCCGCCCACCGGACCAACGCCAGCTAGCCTAGCGGCAGGCGATGCGCCTCGCGTCCCCGCCGCAGCGCGGCCGCGCCTGTCCCGGCCCGTTCCACATGACCGCTGCACACTCGGACGCATCCCCCAGCACGACCGCCGTGCGGGCGCGGTGGACGTCGGGCAGGACGATGCTGCCCGCGCTCCTCCCGACGAGGCGCCAGTGGAGGAGCCCATCCTGGCGCTTCGAGCGGTCCTGGATGACGATGCGCGTGATGCCGGCGTGACTCCCCGCCGGGTCGACGAAGCTCCAGCGCTTCCCGTCGGCGCTGACGCGCCAGCCGGTGCCGCCGGGGACGGTCGCGTCAACGCCGCCCGGGCCGCTCACCGCATCGACCACGACGCGCACGCCGTGCACGAGCGGGTCGATGCCCGTCCAGGGCTTGGGGATGACCGCTTCGCCTGCGAGACGCAGCATGAAGGGGCTTGAGCGGAGCGCGAGCGTCGGCCGGCCGATGTCGATCCCGCTCGAGCACGGCGTCGGGTTCACGCACCGGCAGCCCTGGCAGGCGGTGCCCGGCGCGCAGTCGGCGTCCGCCTCGCACTCCTCCGCACCGCACACGCGCCCGTCGCCGCAGACGGGCGCGTCGAGCGCGCACACGCACTGCCGGCAGCTCCGGCAGGGGTCCGTGCACGAGAGCCCCGGCTCGCCGCATTGCTCGCCGGGATCGACCGCGCCGTCGCCGCAGCTCGTCAGCTGGGCCTCGTAAGCGCCGATGTCGACGCCGGCACCGACCGGCCGCGGGCTGCCGTCGAGGTCCACGGTGGGCGCGCTGGTCGCCGTCCCGTGGTCGATCGCCGGGCTCGTCGCGAGGAGATGGAAGTCGCTCCCCGGGGCCACGAAGAGCTCGGCCGGGGTGGCGACGAATGAGTGCGCGTCGTAGCCGAGAGCCTGCCACGCGGACAGGTCGATGACGGTGTCGCCGCCGTCCGTGCTGAAGCGGCTGATGACGGCGTTGTAGTCGGAGACGAAGCCGGGGCGGCTCGAGGCGTCGATCGTCACCGCGCCCCGGAACGCGTGGTAGGTGTAGAGGATGTTGTTCAGGACGGTGTTGTCGGTCGAGCCGCCGTTGACGTTGACGCACCAGCGCGCGTCGGCCGCGTTCACGATCGTGTTGTTGACGACCACGTTCCGCTTCGAGCCCGTGGCGCCGTCGATGCGGTAGAGGCTCACGCCGCTGGCATGGTTGTCGTAGAGGAGGTTGTTCCGGACGACGCTGTCGGTCACCCCGTCCATGTTGATCCCGGAGCCGCCGCCGGCGCCGTTCCCGTAGATCACGTTCTGCTCGACGAGGGCGCCGGAGATGAGACCGTCGCCGCCCTGGCTCAGGTCGCCGTTCATGTGGATGCCGTTGGCGTGGTTGTCGTGGACGACGTTCCGCCGGATGACCGGCCGGTCGCCGCTGTTGGAGACGTAGATGCCGTGCTCGGCCTGCGAGTGGTGCGCCTCGTTGCCCTCGATCGTGAGGTCGTCGGCGAAGCCGCTGAAGATGCCCCAGCGGCCGTTGTTCCCGGTGTGGCAGTTCTCGACGGTGACGAACTGCGAGACGGCCACCCGGATGCCGGCCCGCGTGCGGCCGTCGACGACGAAGCCGTCGATGACGACGTGGGCGGCGCCTTCGACGTTGATGCCGTCGGGCGTGGTCCCGTTGTCGGCGGCGATGCGGACGTTCTGGCCTTCCGCGTGGAAGGTGATCGGGCTGCCCGCGCCGCCCGAGCGCGCGAGGTAGAAGCCCTGGTAGCTGCCGTCGAGGACGTGGACCGTGTCGCCCGGGTTGACGACGTCGGCGGCGTGACCGAGCGTCGCCCAGGCGGTCGCCGGCGAGAGCCCGTCGAGGGAGTCGTTCCCACCGTTCTTCACCCAGAGGTCGGCCGCCCGGGCGCTCGACCCCAGCGCGAGCAGCCACAGCGTCGCCCACGCACGCATCGAGGCGTTCATCCCGACCCTCCGATCGTCGCGAGCCGTGCCCGGAACCTCGCCGACCGCCGCGCCATCCGAACCTCCGCGTGCAACCGACGTGCCCCCGCGGGGGAATCCTTGTCGCCCGTCATCCCGCTTGTACCGCCGCGGCCCCCGCCCTGGGAAGGAAAAAGCGTCCACCACGGCACGTGCGGCGCCCGTGGCAAAGGCACGGCGAATGAACCTGCAGCGCGTCACGCGGTCGACGGCACCCCGCCGCTTGACGATATTGAAAATCAATTTCACTCATGCGATAGATGCGGCATGGCCGACGTCTGGCGGCTCGTCCCGTTGGCGGGCGTACTGGTGTTCTTTGGGCTGGGCATCGGCCTCCGCGCCTGGCTGCACGCGCGGCGCCATGGGTCGAGCGGCATCGTGCTGTTCCGCGGGAACGCGCCGTCCGAGCGCCTGCTCGGGGCGGTCGGCGTCGTGGTCCCGGCCGCGCTGCTCGCGCAGGCGACGGTGGCGGCGATCGCTCCCGACCTCGCGCGTGGGGCGTTGCCCGCGTCGTGCGCCCCCGTCCTCCGCCCGCTCGGCGCGGCGCTGCTCTTCGGCGGTTCGCTCCTCATGTTCACCGCGCAGCTCCACCTCGGCGCCTCGTGGCGCGTCGGTCTCGAGCACGAGCGGCCGGGAGAGCTCGTGACCAGTGGACTCTATCGGTACTCGCGCAACCCGATCTACGTCTTCATGTTCGTCGCGTTCGCCGGGTTCGCCGTGCTGCTCCCCACCTGGCCGCTTCTCGTGATCCTCGCGGGTGGGGCGATCGGCTGGCGCCGCTGGGTCGTCCGGGTGGAGGAAGCGCACCTGCTCGCGACCTACGGGGACGCCTACCGCGCCTACGCCGCGCGGGTGGGTCGGTTCCTGCCCGGGGTGGGCCGGCTGCGCTGAAGGGCGCCTTGCGCTCGAATGCGAAGACGTGCTGAGGAGGAAACGCGATGTCCATCCCCGCCACGACCAAGGGCCCCGTCATCATTCCGGCGATGCGCTATCGCGATGCACCCGCCGCCATTGACTGGCTGTGCCGCGCCTTCGGCTTCGAGCAGCACCTCGTCGTGCCCGGCCCGGACGGCACGATCGCGCACGCCCAGCTCACCTTCGGCAACGGCATGATCATGCTCGGCTCGGCGCGCGACGACGAGTTCGGCCGTCTGATGACCGTCCCGCCCCGTCGCGGCCCCGTGACCCAGAGCCCGTACGTCATCGTCGCCGATGCCGACGCGCACTACGCGCGCGCGAAGGCCGCCGGCGCCGAGATCGTGATGGACATCAAGGACGAGGACTACGGGGGCCGCGGCTACTCGGCGCGGGATCCCGAGGGGCATCTCTGGAACTTCGGCACGTATGACCCCTGGCGGTGACGGGCGCGTTCATCCGGGCCGGCCCGCGAGCAGCCATTCCTCGATGAACTCCCGCACGCCGGCCCCGTTCGGGGCGCGCGTCACGAGGTCCGCCTCGGCCGCCACCGACGGCACCGCGTCGCCCACCGCCACGGCGAAGCCGGCGAGTCGCAGGAAGGCCTGATCGTTCTCGGCATCGCCCACGCCGACGACGTCGTCGGCCGGCACCCCGAGCCGCCGGAGCACCTCCTCGAGCCCGCTCTGCTTGGAAACGGTGGCGGGCAGCACCATGACCGACTCGCGGTTGAAGATGATCTGTAGCTCGAGCCCGAGGTCGTGGATCGCGCGCCGGACCGCCGTCTGGTGCGGCACCACCGTCGCGACGACGACGCGACCCGTCGAGAAGGGCACGCCCGCCCGCTCGAGGGCGGCGAGGAAGGCGGCGGGGGGCGGCGCGGCCAGGTCGTCGACGCGCTTGCCGCGCGGCTCGTAGAGGACCGCGCCGTTCTCCGCAACCACCCAGTCGAAGAAGTCGATCCCCGGGCAGGCGCCGAGCAGGTCGTCGAGCTGCCGGCCGGTGACCAGCACGATGCGCCGGCCCGAGTCGCGCACGCGGCCGAGGGCTCGCATCGTTTCCGGCGCGATCCGGCCATCGCTGGCGAGCGTCCCGTCGTAGTCGCAGGCGAGCACCTGGCACCGCATCGGCTGGACGATACCGGGGGAGCCGGCCGAGCGGAAGTGCGTTCTCGCCGCTTCTGCGGTAATCGCCTCCCCGGCTGACCCGATGCTGGATCGCCTGCCGCCCCT
Source organism: Deltaproteobacteria bacterium (assembly GCA_005888095.1). Lineage (GTDB taxonomy): Bacteria > Desulfobacterota > Binatia > DP-6 > DP-6 > DP-3. The sequence goes on from VBKF01000102.1 coordinate 87,099, forward strand.
CGTCCCGCTGCCCCTCCCGGAGCCGGACCGCCGTGCGCTTCGCCACCGCGCCGTCGCGACCGTGCGCAGCGCGGTCCGCCACCTGAGCGGGGTCGTCGTGCGCCGTGTCCTCCGGCGCCCACGGCCGGGCCAGGCGGTCGCGCGCTCGCTGCGGCTCACCTTCGAGACCCTCGGCGCCACCTACGTGAAGCTCGGCCAGCTCGTCGCCTCTTCCCCCGGCGTGTTCGGCGACGCGGTCGCGAACGAGTTCCGCTCCTGCCTCGACACCGGTCCGGTCGTCCCCTTCCCCGACGTGCGAGCGGCCGTCGAGCGGACCCTCGGCTGCCGGCTCGCGGAGGTCTTCACGCACTTCGACGAAGCCCCGGTCGGCCGCGCGTCGCTCGCGGTGGTTCACCGCGCGGCCCTGCACGACGGGCGGGTCGTCGCCGTCAAGGTCCTCCGCCCGGAGGTCGCCCGGGTGGTCGCGGCCGACCTCCGGCTCATGGGACCGCTCTTCGAGTTCCTGTCGCTGCGGGTGGGCGTCCCCGAGGCGGGCCAGCTCGTGCGGCTGGTCGACGGCTTCCGGGAGCAGGTGGCCGAGGAGCTCGACCTCCGCAACGAAGCTCGCACCATGGCGTTCTTTCGCCGCCGGCTCGGCGAGCTCGCGCTCGCCATGGTCGCCGTGCCCGAGCCGCTCCCCGCCCTCTCCGGACGGGACGTGCTCACCATGGAGTACCTCGACGGCGTCACGATCGACGATCTGCCCCGCGTCGCGGCGCTCGGGCTCGATCCTCGTCCGCTCATGGAGCAGGTCGTGCGCGCCTGGATCGAGATCGCCGTCCGCGACGGGACGTTCCACGGCGACGTCCACGCGGGCAACATGCTGCTCCTGCGCGACGGACGGCTCGGCGTCCTCGACTGGGGGATCGTCGGCCGCCTCGACGCGGACACGCATCGCTTCTTTCGCCGCACGCTCGAGGCCGCGCTCGGCGACGAGACCGCGTGGGCCGACATCGCGGCGCAGCTCCAGCGTGCCTACGGGCCGGCGTTGCGCGAGCAGCTCGGACTGGGCGACGCCGAGCTCGAGAGCTTCGTGCGCGGCGTCATGGAGCCGCTCCTCACGCGGCCGTTCGGGGAGGTGAGCCTCGCGACCCTGCTGAGCGCCGTCCAGGGCCGCGTCCCGGAGGCCGCCGGCGCGCCGCGCCCGTCGTGGCGCGCGCGGCTCCGGCGCCTGCGGGCGCAGCGCCGGTTGCATGCCGGCGTCTTCGAGCACGGCGCCGTCGGCTCGAGCTTCGACCGCGGCACCTTCCTGCTCGCGAAGCAGCTCATGTACTTCGAGCGCTACGGGAAGCTCTTCATGGCCGACGCGTCGCTGCTCTCGGACCGCGCGTTCCTGAGCGCGCTCCTGGCGCAGGAAGGCGCCTGACCGGCAGCGGCTCCACGCCTACCGGCGCGTCGCCACCGCCTCGATCTCCACCCGCGCCCCGGCCGGCAGCGCGGCCACCCCCACCGTGGCGCGCGCCGGGTAGGGCGCGTGGAAGTAGTGCGCATACACCTCGTTCACGGCCGCGAACTCCGCGAGGTCGACCAGGTACACCGTCGTCTTCACGACGTCGCCGAGACCGAGGCCGGCCGCCGACAGGACCGCGGCCAGACTCTCCAGCGCGCGCGCCGCCTCGGCCGCGACGCCGCCGGGCACGAGACGGCCGCTGGCCGGATCGAGGCCCACCTGCCCCGAGCAGAAGACGAGGTCGCCGGCGACCACCGCCTGCGCGTACGGGCCGATCGCGCGCGGCGCCGCGTCGCTGGCGACCGTCTCGCGCCCGCGGGTCACGTCCGCACCCGCGCCACCTTCATCACGCCCCGTACCCGGCCGAGGCTCCGCATGACGCGGTTCAGCTCGTCGAGGCTGCCCACCATGAGCTCGAAGGTGTTCTGCGCCTTGCGATCGCCGAGGGTGTGCACCTGGGCGCGGGTGATGTTGATGCCGGCCGAGCTGATCGCCTTCGACATGGCGGCGAGGAGACCCGGGCGATCGACGCACGTCACCTCCACCTTGACCGGCCGCGGCGTCTCCTGCCCGTTCATCCAATGCACGTCGATCCGCCGCTCGGGCTCGCTCTCCAGCACTTTGGGGCACTCGAGCGCATGCACGGTGACGCCGCGCCCGCGCGTGATGAAGCCCGTGATGCGCTCGCCCGGCAGCGGGCTGCAGCACTTCCCGAAGCGGACGAGCATGTCCTCGACGCCCGACACCTGCACGCCGCTCTTCGCCTGCCGCCCGACCAGGCGCAGGAGCCGCTGCAGCCGGCCCTCGCCCTTCTCGCGGCGCCGCTCGATCTCTTCGGGCGGCAGGATGCGCGCGAGCACGCTCTGCGTGGTCACCTTCCCGTAGCCGATGCCGGCGAGCAGCGTCTCCTCGTCGCGCTGCGAGAGCTCCTTCGCCACGCGCTCGAGCGTGCCGTCCTTGCGGAGCCGGGCCGGGTCGAGCTGATGGCGGGAGAGGTCGCGTTCGAGGATCTCGCGCCCGACGGCGATCGAGCGCGCGCTCTGCTGCGCCTTGATGTAGGCGCGGATGCGGGCCTTGGCGCGCGAGCTCTTGACCAGCTTCAGCCAGTCCTTGGACGGCGTCTGGCTGGCGGTGGTGATGATCTCGACGGTGTCGCCGCTCTGCAGCTGGTAGCGCAGCGGGACGATCTTGCCGTTCACCCGCGCGCCCGTGCAGTGGTGGCCCACCTCGGAGTGGATGCGGTAGGCGAAGTCGATGACCGTCGCGCCGACGGGGAAGTTCAGCAGGTCGCCCTTCGGTGTGAAGACGAAGACCTCGTCGGTGAAGAGGTCCTCCTTGACCGAGCGCAAGAACTCCTGCGGGTCCTGGAGCTGCTGCTGCCACTCGAGGAGCTGGCGCAGCCACGCGAACCGCTGGCTGTCGTCGACCGCGCCGTCCTTCCCCGGCTGCTTGTAGCGCCAGTGGGCCGCGACGCCGTACTCCGCCACGCGGTGCATCTCGCCCGTGCGGATCTGGATCTCGATGCGCTCGCCGTAGGGGCCGATGACCGTGGTGTGCAGCGACTGGTAGCCGTTGGCCTTGGGGAGCGCGATGTAGTCCTTGAAGCGCCCCGGCACCGGCTTCCAGTTGGCGTGCACGCTACCGAGCGCCTCGTAGCACTCGCCCAGCGAGTCGACGACGACCCGGAAGGCGACCAGGTCGTAGATCTGGTCGTACAGCAGGTTCTGCGCCTGCATCTTCTGGTAGATGGAGTAGAAGTGCTTGGGCCGCCCGCTCACCTCGGCCTCGAGTCCCGCCTCGCTGAGCTTCTTCTCGAGGACGCCGATCACCTCCTTGATGTAGCGCTCGCGCTCGGCCTTCCGCTTGGCGACGCTGCGCTTCAGCTGGTAGTAGACCTCGGGGTGGAGAAAGCGGAGCGCGTTGTCCTCGAGCTCGCTCTTGATCCAGTAGATGCCGAGGCGGTGCGCGAGCGGCGCGTAGATGTCGAGCGTCTCCTGCGCGATCTCCACCTGGCGCTCGGGCGGGAGGTGGCCGAGCGTGCGCATGTTGTGCGTGCGGTCGGCGAGCTTGATGAGGATGACCCGGATGTCGCGTGCCATGGCGAGCAGCATCTTGCGGAAGTTCTCCGCCTGCTTCTCCTCGCGCGAGGTGAAGTTGATCTGGCCGATCTTGGTGACGCCGTCGACCAGCGTCGCGATCTCGCCGCCGAACGTCTGCTCGATCTGCGGGAGGGTCGCGAGCGTGTCCTCGACGGTGTCGTGCAGGAGCCCGGTGGCGATGCTCGGCACGTCGAGGCGCATCTCGGCGATGATGCCGGCGACCTGGACGGGGTGGGTCAGATACGGCTCGCCCGAGAGCCGGCGCTGGCCGCGGTGCACCTCGGCCGAGAAGTCGTACGCCTTCTGGATGGTGTCGACGGTGGCGGCCGGGTTGTAGGCGCGTACGCGCTCGATGAGCTCGCTGACGGTCATGGGCCGAATCGCGCCCGCGCGGCCGCGACGATCTCGCGCGCCAGCTCCTCGGGGGAGCGGCCGTCGGTGGAGAGCACCAGGTCGTAGCGCCCGCGGTCGTGGTAGTCGAAGCCGTAGATCTCCTGGTAGCGGCGGGCGTCCGAGGCTTCGCGCGCCTGCGTCTCCTGGAGCCGCGCCTCGGCCGCCCCGCCTTCGCGCGCCACGATGCGTTCGGCGCGGACCGACTCGGGCGCGTCGAGGAAGACCTTCAGCGCCCGCCGGCCGGCGGCGTCCGCCATGAAGGCGGCGAGACGGCCTTCGAGGACGGCCTCGTCCTGCGCGGCGCGGGCCCGCATCTGCTCGTCGAGGGCGCGGTCGATCGAGTGGTCCGTCTCCGCCCGGCGCGCGTACTCCTCGAGCGACAGCCCGCGCGCTGCCGCCTGCCGCCGGAAGATGTCGCCGGCGTAGACGTGCTCGAGACCGAGCTGCTCGGCCACGAGGCGCGCAACGGTGGTCTTGCCGCTGCCGGGCAGACCGGAGATGGTGATCAACACAAACCGATTATGCCGTGGCCATGTGCTTTCTGCACCTCCCTCGGGACGCGGGCCCGGGGTTCGGTGGCCCTCGCCCGGTTCACTCCACGTTCTGCACCTGCTCCCGGAGCTTCTCGAGCTCGCCCTTCGCCGCGAGCACGAGGTCCGTGATCACCAGGTCCCCCGCCTTCGCGCCCGTCGTGTTGAGCTCGCGGTGGACCTCCTGGACGAGGAAGTCGATCCGCTTGCCGACCGGCCCGCGCTCGCCGAGCGCCGTCGCGAGCGCGGCCAGGTGGCTCTCGAGACGCACCAGCTCCTCGGTGATGTCGCCGCGCTCGGCCAGCATCGCCACCTCGTGCGCGATCCGGCCCGGGTCGAGCTCGCTGCCGCCGACGAGGCGCACGAGGCGCTCCTCCACCTGCCTGCGAAGCGCGGCCAGCGCCTGCGGCAGACGGCGTCGGATGCGCGCCGTCAGCGCGCGCAGCTGCGTCGTCCGGCGCCGCATGTCGCGCTCGAGGTGAGCGCCTTCGCGCCGGCGCTCCGCGTCGAAGGCGCGCAGCGCCGCCCCGAGCGCCCGCCGGAGCGCCGCCCGCTCGCGCCCGAGGTCGGGCGGCGCCTCGCTCACCTCGAAGAGACCGGGCAGACGGAGCACGTCCCCGAGCGAGGGGCTGCCGGCGAGCCGGAGCGTCCGGACGAGCTTCCGCGCCGCGCCGACGTACGCCCGCGCGAGCGCCGGCTGGACGGTGACCCGGTAGCGCCGCTTGCCCGGGATCGGCGTGCGCAGGACGGTCACCTCCACCCGTCCCCGCTGCGCGGTCTTCCGCACGCCCTCGCGAATCTCCGTCTCCCAGGCCGCATACTCCCGCGGCACCGCCACCTTCGCGTCGAGGACGCGCTGGTTGACTCCCCGGATCTCCACCGTCACCCGCGCGCCCGGCGCCTCGGCGGCGCCGGCGCCGTAGCCGGTCATGCTGCGCACCGCTCAGCCCCGCCGCACGTCGCGCGCGAGCTCGTCGGCGCCGACCGTCGCGGTGCCGATCTTGCCGACGACCAGGCCCGCCGCGTGGTTGGCGAGCACCGTCGCCTCCTCGAGCGTGCCGCCCGCCCCGAGCGCAAGGGCGCAGGTGGCGAGCACGGTGTCGCCGGCACCGGTCACGTCGAAGACCTCCCGGGCCACGGTCGGGAACTCCTCGACCACCACGCCGTGCGCGCCCGGCTTGAAGAGCGCCATGCCCTCCTCGCCGCGCGAGATGAGCACGGCGCCCGCCTCCCATCGCTCGAGCAGCCGCGATCCTGCCTCGCGCAGCGTCCCGGCATCGCGGATCTCCACGCCCGACGCCGCGGCCGCCTCCTCGCGGTTCGGCTTGACCAGCGACGCCCGCCGGTAGTGGGCGAAGTTCACGCGCTTCGGGTCGAGGACCCAGGTGAACGGCGCGCGGCCCGAGGCCTCGGCGAGCGCGCCCAGGAGATCCGGCCCGATCGCACCCTTCCCGTAGTCCGACACGACCAGCACGTCGTAGCGGGCGCGATGCCGCAGCACGAAGTCGCGCACGTGCCGCGCGCCCGCCCCGTCGGGCCCGGCGCCGGACTCGCGGTCGAGCCGGACCACCTGCTGGTGGTGCGCGATGATCCGCGTCTTCTGCGTCGTCGGGCTCACCCGCGACACGACGACACCCCGCGTATCGGCGCGGCGCGCGCGGAGCGCGGTCACCAGCCGTTCACCCGCCGCGTCCCGGCCGACGATGCCGCAGACCGCCGCTCGCCCGCCGAGCGCCGCGATGTTGCTCACCACGTTGCCGGCGCCGCCCGGTCGCACGTCCTCGTCGGCCACCTGGACCACCGGCACCGGGGCCTCGGGCGAGATGCGCCGTACGGTGCCCCAGACGAACTGGTCGAGCATCAGGTCGCCGACGACCAGGGCTCGCACCCGCCCGAACCTCCGGATGAGCTCGACGAGCCGCCGCTGGCCGACGCGTTTCACGGCTCTCCTCGATAACAGGCGAGGGTCCCGTCTGCCATCTGTGCGCTGGTGAAGCGCGCCTGGACGCGGGCCCGGCCGGCGGCTCCGAGCCGGGCACGCAGCGCGCCGTCCACCGCCAGCCGCCCGAGCGCCGTCCCCAGCGCGCCCGGGTCGCCCGGGGGGACGAGGAGGCCCGTCACCTCGTGCAGGACCACCTCGGGGAGACCGCCCACGCGACTCGCCACCAGGGGCCGTCCCGCCGCCATCGCCTCCAGGGCCGCCACCCCGAGCCCCTCGCGCAGCGACGGCAGGACGACGAGGTCGGCGGCGGCGAGACAGGCCGCGACGTCGCTGCGAAACCCGGCGAACCGCACCGCGGCCCCGAGGGGCGCCGCCGCCTCGCGCAGCGCGCTCGCCTCGCTCCCCTCGCCGCAGAACACGTAGCGCAGGCCGAGCGCCGCGGGCGCCAGCCGGCGCGCCGCCTCGAGGAGCACGGCGTGCCCCTTGCGGCGCTCGAGCGCGCCGAGCACCAGGACGAGCAGCGCCTCCGCGCCCACGTCCCACTCGGCGCGCAGCGCCTCCCGCGCCCCGGGCGGCGCCGTGTACGCCCCCGGGTCGATGCCGCTCGGCACCACTCGGATGCGGTCGCGCCGCACGCCGACGCGCACCAGCGCCTCACGGACCCCGTCCGAGATGGCCACGACGGCGTCGACCGCGCGGTTGTAGAGGAAGCGGACGTAGGGGCCGCCCGCGGGGACGTAGTCCATGCGTCGGGTCGCCACCAGGCGCACGCCGGGGCGGCGGCAGAGGGGGGCCAGCGCGTGGGCGCGCGCCGTGTGAAAGTGGACCACCTCGGCGTCGCCGATCGCACGCCTGAGCCGCAGTGCGGCCGCCACGTCGAGATGATTCGCGACCGGCAGCGGCACGACCGCCACGCCGCCCGCCGCCGCCGCCCGTGCGAGCGGCGCGTCGGGGTGCGCGGCGAGCCGCGAGGCATGGCCGCGGCGCCCGAGCTCGCCGAGGAGCGCCATCACCTGCGCCTCGCCACCGCCCCAGGCGCGCTCGGGGTCGACGTGCAGCACGCGCACGGCTACGGCTCCCGGAGCCGCATCAGGACGGCGAGCGCCACCCACATGGCAATCGCCACCTCGTTGTCGCCGAAGTTGTACTGGGTGACGCCGCCGACCAGGAAGCCGACGAGGCCGGCCCACGCCCCCGCCGCGGTCGCCCGCGTCACCGCGTCGGGCGCCTCCGCGATCGCCGTCCAGCCGTGGCGCAGCGCGGTGGCGAAGAGGAGCCCGAACGCGGCCAGCCCCGTGAGCCCCGCCTCGGCCGCGACCTGCAGGTAGTCGTTGTGGGCGTGCGAGCGCCGGTCGGCCTCGGGATGCGCCGCGTAGTACGGCAGCGCCGCCCGCTGGTAGCGCCCGAAGCCGAGGCCGAAAACGGGATGCGCCTGGATGATGTCGAGGTTCGCCGCGTAGATGGCGACGCGGCCGGCGTTCGGGCCGCGGAGCCCGAACATGTGCGCCGCCTCGCGGCGCAGGTCGCGCGAGCCGGCGAATGCGAGGAGCGCCGCCGCGGCCAGCGCGCCCGCCGCGAGACCAGCCGTCCGCCCGCGCGCCATCAGGACGAGCGTCGCGACCACCGCGATGGTCGCGAGCCACACGCCGCGCGCCGTCGAGAACGCGATGGCGAGCAGGAGCAGCGCCGCCGCGCCGAGGCCGGCGAGGGCGCCGCCCATGGCGGACGCCGTCGCCCACGCGAGCGGAAAGAGCATCGTGTGCGCGAACGTGAGATAGTTGCGGAAGAAGCCCACGATCGCGTAGCCTACACCGCCCGTCTCGCGCGGGCGCACGAGCAGCGGACGCCCGAGGGCGGCCCGGTACCAGTCGACGCCCGTCGCGTGCTGGAGGAGGCCGTAGGCGGCGGCCAGCGCGCCCGCGCCGACCAGGACGTGCACGACGCGGATCGCCTGGCGGCGGTCGCGGAGCCACCAGAAGACGACGAAGTACGTCAGCACCACCCACAGCCGGGCCCATCCGCTGGCCTCGAGGGGATGGCCGCTGGCGAGGGTCGAGAGGGCGAGCGTGCCGTAGAACAGGCCGAGGACGCCGTCGAGCGGTGTGGCGCGCACCGGCGCGCGGCCGCCGGCGGCGCCGAGCAGCGTGAGCCCGCCCAGCGCCAGCACGGCCGCCTCCATGCCGGTCGTGGAGAGCGGGACGGAGGCGGCGAGCAGGAGGAGCAGCGCGTCGGCCAGCCGCCGCGCGGCCACGGTCAAATGCCCCGCCGCGTGAGCATCACCTTCACGGTCTCGGACAGGATCTTGAGATCGAGCCACAGCGAGCGGTTGTAGATGTAGGCGAGGTCGTACTTGAGCTTGGTCGGCGCCGAGGTGTGGTACTCGCCGTTCACCTGCGCGTAGCCGGTGAGGCCCGGACGGACCTTCAGGCGTTCCGCGTAGCCCTGGATCTCGCGCTCATAGCGCCCGACGAACTCGGGGCGCTCGGGCCGCGGCCCGACGAAGCTCATGTCGCCGACCAGCACGTTCCAGAGCTGCGGCAGCTCGTCGAGCCGCGCGGCCCGCAGGGAGCGGCCGAGCCAGGTGACGCGCGGGTCGTTCTCGGACGCGAGCACGGGCCCGGTCGTGCGCTCGGCGGCGGCGTGCATCGTCCGGAACTTGACCATGGTGAACGGGCGACCGTCCTTGCCGACGCGGGTCTGCGTATAGAGCACGGGGCCGCGCGAGGTGAGCCTGATCGCCAGCGCCACCAGGAGCATCACCGGCAGCGCGGCCACCAGCAGCACTAGGGCGAGGACGACGTCGAAGAGCCGCTTGGCGGCGCTCGCCCCCCCGGTGGCCGGCTCGCGGATCACCTCGATCAGCGGGATGTCGTGCAGCCGCAGGTGCTCCGGGCGTCCGATCAGGATCTCGTACGGCGACGGCACGACGCAGACACGTGCGCGCGGACCTTGCGGGCGGCTGAGCGAGTCGAGGAGCCGGTCCTGCCAGGAGTGCTCGGAGGCGATGATCACCTCGTCCACGTCGTGCCGCGCGCAGAGCGCCGGGAGCTCCTCGCGCGGCCCGAGGAGGGGCACGTCGCGCAGCGCGGCCGCGCTCGCACCGTCGCCGGAGACCGCGCCGACGATGTCCATGCCGAGCCAGTGCTGCACGCGGATCGTGTCGATCACCTCGGCGGCGGCGGCGTTCGTGCCGACCACCAGGACCCGCCGCCGCGGGTAGGCACCCATCAGCGACCGGCTCCCGAGCCGCCAGGCGAAGAGGAGCGCGGCGTTGAGCCCGGCGAACACGACGAAGATCGAGCGCGGGAAGACGAGGTCCTGCCGGAAGAAGTAGACGGCGATCAGGATCAGAGCCTGGAGGCCGGCGGCCGCGGCGATCGTGCCGGCCTGCGCGCGCGGATTGCCGAGCGCGCGAGGCTCGTAGAGCCCGAGGAAGTAGAGGACGCCCACCTGGGCCCCCAGCATGGCGATCCAGTGATGGTGGACCTGGGCGAAGCGCACCGCCGGCAGGTAGCCCTGGGTGAGGGGCAGCGGAACGGCGGCGCGCAGCAGGAAGGCGAGGAGATAGGCGAGACAGGCGGCCAGGAGGTCCCCCTGGACGAGCAACGCCCAGCGGAGGCGCCATCCTCTCTCGCGCCGATACACCGACCGCGACATACCAGAAGCCGGAGCGCGTTCAAGGTCGCCGCGCCGGGAGGCGCGTTCAAGGTCGATTGACCGCCCGCTGCCACGCCGCCTCCACGCCGGCGGCCGAATCCTCCCAGCGGTAGCGCCGCTCGACGAGCGCGCGCGCGGCGCGTGCCAGCAGCCGGGCGCGCGCCGGATCGCGCAGGAGGCCGAGCGCCGCGGCCGCCAGCCCCGCCGCGTCCTCGGCCACCAGCAGGTGCTCGCCCGGCTCGACGTCGAGCGCCGCCGCCGCGCGCGGCGTCGTCACGACCGGGGTCCCGGCGGCCATCGCCTCGAGCACCTTGTTCTGCAGCCCCGACCCGGCGCGGACGGGCACCACGGCCACGGTCGCGGTCGCGAGCTCCGGCGCCATCGCCGGTACCCCCGCGGCGAGCGACACGCCCGGCGCGCCCCTGAGGGCGCGCACGGCCCTCGCCGGCCGTGCTCCCACGAGGCGCAGCTCGGCCGCCGGCAGCGTGCCGCGGATGCGCGGAAAGATGTCGTGCGCGAGCCAGCGGGCGGCGTCGACGTTCGGGAAGTAGCCGAGGTTGCCGGCGAAGACGATGCGCGCCGGCGGACGCCCGTCCTCGCGATACGGAAAGGCGAGGGGATCGACGCCGTTCGGCACCACGGTCACGCGCCCCCCTCCCAGCGCCACCCGCTCGGCCTCCGACACCACGAGGGCGGCGGCCGTGCGGGCGACCAGCTGCGGCTCGTAGCGGGCCAGCCGCGCGGCCTCCCAGGCCGCGACCGTCCCGAGCGGACCGCGCTCGCTCGCCGCCCGTCGCGCGAAGTTCGCGGAGAGCGCGTCGATCAGGTCGACGACCGCCGGCGGGCCCCCTTCCGACGGCAGATAGGACGCCGCGCGCACCAGCTGCGCATGCACGACGTCGAATCCGGCGCGGGCGCCGAGCCGCGCGACGGTGGCCGCCGCGCGACGCCGGGCGTAGAGCAGCACCTGGAACGGACGCCGGTCGCCGAGGAGGGCCCGGGCGAGCGCCGGCACGGCCCCCAGCATCCCGAGCGGGACGACGACGAGCCGCACCCCGAGCGCCGCGACCTCCGCCCGCAGGCGGGCGGGCGGCGGACGCGTCAAGAGCGCACAGCACGTGATCTCGTGCGCCCGGGCGAGCAGCCGCAGGTGATGGTAGGCACGGACCTGATCGCCCCGCCAGGGCGGCACCGGCAAGCGCGTCACGAGGAAGAGCACCTTCACGCCGCGTCCCACCGCTTGGTCGTCACCGCCTGACGCCAGATGCCCGCCGTCGCGCCGCGCCGGTAGCGCCACCAGGCGACCGCATGCGCCACGCTCCGCATGGCGAGATACAGCGCCAGGCGGGCCGCGTCGGCGGGTCCGAGGCTGCCGAGGGCCGCGCGCGCCCGCGGCTGCGGCGCGCTCCGCGCGGCCAGGTCCGGGTACTCGCGCGCGAGCTGCACCTTCCCCATCTCGATGCGAACCCGCTGGCGGCAGAAGTCGCCGAGCGTGGCAGGGAGACGGACCGCGACGCGCGCCTCCGGCACGCGGACGAGCCCGTCCCGGCCGACCATCAGCTCGAGCCAGCGCTCGGGCTCGATCAGGTCCTCGGGCATGGCGGCGGGCAGCGCCCCCAGGCGCGCGGCGTAGAGCTGCGCCGAGAGGTTCGGAAAGTCGACGCCGTAGGGCGCCGCCATGATGCGCTCGAAGGCGCGCGGGCGCGGCGCGCAGGTCGTCTTCCCCGAGGCCAGCGCCGCGCCCGGTGCGTCGGCCAGGGCGCCGAGCAGGCGCCGGAAGGCGTCGCGCGCAAACCGCACGTCGGCGTCGAAGAAGATCGCGACGGGTGCCCGCGCGTGCTGCCGCAGTACGTTCCAGGCGAGCGGCTTTCCCGCGCGGCCGACGAGCAGCGCCGCGACCGTGAGCGGGGCGGTCGCGACGGGGAGCGAGGCGGCCCGCGCGCCGTCGGCGGCCACCGCCGCGAACGGCGCCTGGACGGCGCGGGCGAAGCCCTCCACGTCGCGGAGCGCGGTGGAGGCCGCCGGGGCGGGCCCGTTGATGCAGACGAGCAGCTCGACGACCCAACCCTGCCCTGCCGCCTCCAGCGCCGCGCGCGCCGCCTCGAGCGTCCGGGCGAGCGCCGGCTCGTCGGTCCGGCACGGCACCGCGAGCGTCAAAGTGGGCGCCGGCTCAGGCATCGGCGGCGAGCGGGTCGAAGGCGACGCAGGCGCGTACGACGCGCGCATAGGCGGCGGCCGCGTCGCGGCGGCCGACCGCCGCCGCGAGCGCCGCCTTGAGGCCGAACTTGCATGCGGCGACGGCGCGGAAGAGGACCAGGTCGTGCGGCGCCCGGCGCGCCGCGTAAAAGCGCATCTCCCCCTTCACGACCTCTGCCTCCCGGCCGAGCCCGAACCGCTGCAACGCGCTGACGTTCGTACCCAAGCTCGTGCCATGCACCGCCCGCGCCGCCGGCACGTGAATGGTACGCGACCCGAGGCGGGCCGCGCGGTAGCAGAGGTCGAGGTCCTCGCCATAGAGGAAGTAGCGCGGGTCGAAGCCGCCGAGCTGCCGGAACAGGTCGCGGCGCACTGCCATGAACGTGCCGTACACCCAGTCCACCCGGTAAGGCGCGCGCCGGAGCCGCGCGCCGAGGCGGCCGGGGGTCGTGTCGAGCATCAGGTGGCGCACGGGCCCGAAGCGCCCGGCCGCCGGCTGCCAGCCGCCCGCATCGTCGACCAGCCCGCCGCCGGCGATGCCCGCACCCGGCACCCGGCCGAGCGTATCGACCAGGGTCTGCACCGCGCCGGGCCGCACGCGCGCGTCGGGGTTGAGGAAGCACAGCACCTCGCCGCGCGCCGCCGCGGCGCCGCGGTTGGCGCCGCCGGCGAAGCCGAGGTTCAGCCCGGTCTCGACCATGCGAGCCCAGGGATGGCGCGCCCGGGCGCGCGTCGTGCTCCCATCGGTCGAGTCGTTGTCCACCAGCACGACCTCACGCCCGGCGAGCCCGTCGGCCGCGAGGCTCTCGAGGCAGCCGTCGAGCGCGGCGCCGGCGTTCCAGTTGACGACGACGATCGACACCGTCACGACGAGGCGGGGGCGCGGCGCCCCTCCGCGCGTGTAGCAGATGCCGCGCCGGCGTGCACCCGGAGCTCCCAGACCTTCGCCGCGCGCAGGAAGACGTAGAACGCCCCCGTGCCCGCGACGAACAGCCCCGCAAAACCCTCCCCGATGCCGCGCGCGACGAGGTAGGCGCGCACGAAGCGCCACAGCGGCTCGAGGACGAGCTGGCCCGCGCCGAGGCGCCGACCGACACGCGCCGCGGCCGCCACCGTCGTGAGATGGTTGATGCTCCGGAGGTGATCCGAGATGTCGCCGTAGGTGTGGTGGACGATCGGCGCGCGCAGCTTGCGGATCTCGCCCGCCACCACGGCGCGCTCGTGCGGGTCGGTCCCGCCCCACCGCGTCGCCGAGCGGCGCACGAGCCGGACGATCGGGCGAGGGTACCACCCGCCCCGGTACCACCAGCGGCCGAGGTAGGCGACGAGGCGCGGGACCGCGAAGCCCCCCACCCCATCGGGCACGTCCACCAGCGCCCGCCGGATCTCGGTCGCGAGCTCCGGCGACACGCGCTCGTCGGCATCGAGGTTGAGCACCCACTCGCCGGTCGCCGCTTCGAGGGCAAACTGCTTCTGCGCCCGGTGTCCCGGCCACGCGTGCGACAGGACTCGGTGCGTGAAGCGGCGCGCGATGCTGACCGTCCGATCGATCGAGCCGCCGTCGACGACCACGATCTCGTCGCACCACGCGACGCTTGCGAGACAGCCCTCGATCATCGCCTCCTCGTCCTGCGCGATGACGGTACAGCACACGCGCGGCAACGGTCCGGGCGCCGTGACCGGGCGACCGGCGTCCTTGCGCGCCGCCGCCTGTCCGACCGCGCGGGCCCAGGTCCGCCGCTCGGCCCGGCCCCCGCCGTCGCCCAGATAGGCGCCCAGGAACCGCAGCCGATCGGTCGCGCTCGCCTGCGGTCCGAGCGTGCGGGCGAGCTGCATCAGGTTCTTCACGCGCCGCCGGCGCCCGACCCGCCGGAGCACGCGCACGCGCTCGAGGTCGAGCAGGACGCAGCGCGGATCGCCGGGCGGCCCGCTGACGAGGACGTTCACGTCCTTCAGGTCGTTATGGTACACGCCCGCGGCGTGCAGCCGCCGGAACAGATCACCGAGCGCCCGCGCGAGGGCGCGCCGGCCGGCCCGCCGCCGCCCGGCGTCGGGCTCGCCGAGGATCGCCTGCCAGCACCGGTTGGCGGTCAGCGCCCCCGGGACCTCGCGCGTGACGAAGAAGCTCTTCCTGAGGACGCCGGCGCGCCGGACTTCGACGGCGGCGAGCGCCTCGGGGGTGGAGAAGCCTCGCGCGCGGAGGGCGCGCGCCGCGTGCCAGGCGGCCAGGGCCGGCGAGAGGCCCCAGAGGCTCGCGAGCGCCACGCGCCAGGCAAACACGTTGTAGCGCTTCACGAAGAGCCGGCCGGCCGGCGTGGTGATCGTCCCGACGGCGACCTTGGGCTGCAGCTTCACCACCTCGCAGTCCGGACGCGTGAGCAGCCGGTCGGGATCGCCGCCGGGCGCGACGTCGGCGAGCCTCACTCCGGGTGCGAGCCAGGCACGGAGCCCGCCGCGGATGAGGGATGGTCGCGGATCACCGCTCACGCGCCACCTCCGCGAGGAACGTCTCCACGCGCTCGAGGTGCGCGTCCCACGGCAGCCGCTCGGCCAGCCGTCGCGCCGCGTGGCCGAAGGTGGGGCCCTCGGGCCCGAGCGCCCGGGCGAGCGCGGCGCCGAGCGCCTCCAGGTCCTCGGGATCGTCGACGACGAGGGCCGCCAGCGGCCCGTCGAGGAGCTCGGCGGCGCCCGTCCGCCGGCTGGTGACGACGGGCACGCCGGCGGCGCAGGCCTCGAGCACGACGTTGCCGAAAGCCTCCTGCCGTGAAGGCACGCAGACCACATCCGCCGCGGCGAGGAGCGCGGCGACGTCGTCGCGTGGACCGGTCACGGCCACGCGGCCGGCGAGCCGGCTCGCCTCGCGGCGGTAGGCGCCGAGCCGCTCGTCGCCGCCCACCAGTGCCAGGACGGCGTGCGGCGGCGGGGCGGTCCGCCAGAGCCCGAGCAGCAGGTCGAAGCCCTTGCGCCGGAACCCGGTGCCGATCGCCACGCAGAGGCGCGTCCCGTCCTCGACGCCGAGCTCGCGCCGCACGGCGGGGCCGAGGAGCGCGCGCTCGGCGGGGTGGAAGCGCTCGAGGTCGACGCCGTTGTAGATGACCGCGATCCGCTCGCGCGGTACGCCGTAATCGCCGGCCACCTCGTCGCGCACGCGTGCCGACACGGCCAGCACCCGGCGGTGGCCGCCGGGGGCGAGCTGCCGCCGCTCGAGCCACAGAATGGCGCGATGGTACGGGCCGAGCGGCGCCCGCCGCAGCCCCGCCGCCCGCATGCGGGCGAGGTACGTCCGGTGCGTGCCTCCGCCGACGCGCACCACGTCCTGCCGCGCCGTGCGGCCGAAGCCCACCACCACGTCCCAGCGCTCGCGCGCGACGAGCCGCGGGGCGGCGAAGGCGAACGATACGAGGCGGGCGAATCGCCCGGCGCGCACGATGGGCACGCGGTGCAGCGTCACGCCGGGGAGCACCCCGCCGCCACCCGCGCAGAACACGTGCACGTCGTGCCCGCGCCTCGCAAGTCCGGCGGCGAGCCGGCGGAGATCCGCCTCCGTGCCGCCGCCCGCGAGCCGCCGGTGCATGAAGGCGACCCGCATCACGCCTCCCGGCCTCGGCCCAGCCAGAGCGCCCGCAGGCGGTAGCGCAGGTCGCGCGGGCGGAGCGCACGGGCGCGCGCGAGCGCGGCCCGCGCCCCGTCGAGGTCGCCCGCGGCGAGCCGCATGCTCGCGAGCCGGCCGTATCGACGCGCCTGGCGGCGCGTGAAGGCCGCGGAGCCGAGAACCGGGAGCACTTCCGGATGCTCGCGCACGAGCTTCTCGGCCAGCCGGATCGACTCCGCGCGGACCTTCTCGCGATCGCGCGCCACGCCGTCGGCGTGGACGTGGTAGGTGAACGCCGCGCGGTCGAGGAAGACCGCCCGGAAGCGCAGAGTGACGCGCAGCACCAGGTCCAGGTCGTCGAGGATGTCGAACGTCGCATCGAGCGGACCCGTCGCCTCGAGGCTGCGGCGGGTGAAGCACATGCCCTGCAGCTGCCCGAGGTTCCAGCGGAACACCTCGGCGACGCCGAGCGCGCGGCCGGCCAGCTGCCCGGCGACGCGCGGCGCGATCCACGGCCGGTCCGCCGGCAGCATGCGGCCGTTCTGGATCACCAGGTCGACGTCGGGATGCGCGCGGAGATAGGCAAGCGGCACGGCGAGCCGGCCCGGCAGCGCGAGGTCGTCCGAGTCGTGAAACGCGACGAAGGGCGCCCGCGCCGCCGCCAGGCCCAGGTTGCGCGCGGCCGCGATGCCGGCGTGCGGCCCGCGGATGGCCCGGACGCGCGGGTCGGGATGCGCACCGAGCAACGCCGCCGTGCCGTCGGTCGAGCCGTCGTCCACCACGATGAGCTCGAGGTCGACGCCCGTCTCCGAGAGCAGGCTCGCCAGGCTCACCCCGAGCACGTGCGCCCGGTTGAAGGTCGGCACGACGACCGAGACGTCCGGCACGGCGCTCACCCGTACGCCGTCACCGCCTCGTCGAACGCCGCGAACACGCCGTCGGTGAAGCCCTCGAGCGTGAAGCGCGTCACGAGACGCTGGTAGGCGGCGGCCCCGAGCCGGGCCCGCCGGGCCGGATCCCGCAGCAGCTCGACGAGCGCCCCGGCCAGGGCTGCCGCGTCGTCGGGCGGCACCAGCACGCCGCTCTCGCCGTCGACCAGCATCTCGGGGATGCCGCCGACCGCGGCGGCGACGATCGGGCGCCCGAGCGCCATGCCCTCGAGCAGCGCGAGCGGGAAGGGGTCACGCCGGGCGGGATGCACGAGGACGTCGAGCGCGTGCACGACGGGAAACGGGTTCGGGAGAAAGCCGCTCACCGTGACCGCGTCGCGCAGCCCGAGGGCGGCGATCCGCCGGTCGACACGCGCCGCGTAGGCCGCGTCCGGGAACGCGCCGACGAGGAGCGCCCGCACGTCGGGCAGCACGGCGCGCACTGCCGCGAGCGCCTCGACGAGGAGCGCCGGGTTCTTCCGCTCGTCGAGATTGCCGACCATGCCGATCGTCGGCACGCCGTTCGGGACGAGCCCGGGAGCGGCGGGCGCGGCGGCCTCGCGGGCGAGGCGCGCGACGTCCATCCCGTTGTAGACCACCCGGGCCCGCGTCCCGGGGCGAAAGTCGCCGAGCGCGCGCCGCGCGAGCGCCAGCGAGTCGGCCGACGGCGCGATCAGGGAGCGGGCGTGGCCGAGGAGGTGCTTGCGGTACGACGCGCCGTCCGCGTAGCTCGAGTAGACGTGCACCACCTGCGGGATGCGCCGCAGGCGGCCCGCGAGGAGGCAGGGCGGGAAGCTCGACAGCGTCGCCGAGTAGAAGAGGTCCGCCCCGCGCGCGCGGCGGGCCAGGCCGAGCGCCACGAGCGGCAGCCGGAGACGCGCCGGCCAGCCCCGCCAGCCGCGCAGCCCCGAAAGATAGGCGACCCGCTCGGCCGGCAGCCCGACCGCGGCGACGAGCGGGTCGGGCGCGGCCAGCACGTAGTCGAGCGTCCAGCCGTGGGCCGCCGCCGCATTCTCGAGGAGGCCGAGCGCGCGCAGCATGCCGGCGTGGGCCGGGTGGGCGAGCGCGACGACGGCTCGCCTCATGGCGTGCTGCCTCCCGCACCGGCCGGGTCGAAGGGACCGCCGCTCCGCATGAGCTCGCGGAAGCCGGTGCGCCGCGCGGTCGTTGTGGGGATGCGGTCGATCGCGCAGCGCCGCGCGATCGTCTTCGCCACCACCCAGCGCGCGAGCCGCCGGCGGCGCCGGCGCGAGAGCTCGCGGCCCGCGGCGTAGGCGTCGAGCACGCGCGCCCGATCGGTCAGGGTGAGGCCGGGGACGACGAAGCGCCCGAGCTGGACGAGGTTGCGGCGCGCACTCAGGGCGACTAGCAGGCGGCTCCGTCGCGTGCGGTCGTTGTCGAGAAAGACGAGGCGGCCGTCCGTCACCCGGACGTTCGGCGGCACGAGGTCCCCGTGCACGAAGCCGGCCTGGTGGAGCCGCGCCACCTCCGCGCCGAGCAGGCGGAGGAGCCGCCGCTTGGCCCGCCGCGCCTCGGGATCGCCGGTCGAATCGACGCGGCCGACGGCCTGCGCGAGATCCTCGCCGCCGACGTCCCGGGTGACCAGCAGGCCCGCCGCACCCCGGTGGGCAACGAGCAGGGCCTCGGGCGCGCCGAAGCCGGCCGCCGCGAGCACCCGGCTGACGCGAAACGCGCGCCTCGCCCGCCATCCCGCGGGCGCCGGGTAGAGCTTGGCGAAGAGCCGCTCGCTCCCGACCGCCAGCGGCAGGGTGCGGGCGTGGCGCGATGGCCGGCCCGAGCCATCCACCAGACGCGCGACGGACGCGACGTCGATGTCGACCGTCGGCTCGGCGAGGCCGCGCCAGCCGTCTCGTTCCCAGGCGACGTAGGGCGTCACGGCCCGCCCCCTTGGCCGTCGAGCGCGGCGTCGACCGTGGCCAGCACCCGATCGGTCGGGATCTCCCGCATGCACAGGCGGCCGATGGGACAGGCGCGCAGGAAGCAGGGGGCACACGGGGCGGCACCCCTGATCGCAAGCGCCTCGGAGCCGAGCGGTGCCGAGCGCTCGGCGCTCGTGGCACCCCACAGCGAGACCACCGGCTTGCCGAGCGCGGCCGCCAGATGGAGCGCCCCCGAGTCCGGACCGAAGACGACCCGCACCCGCGTGAGGACGGCGAGCAGCTGGCGGAGCGACGTGCGTCCGGTGAGGTCCCGCGCCGTCGCGGCGTGGCGGCGCACGAGCGTCGCGAAGGGCGCGTCGGCGCCGCTGCCGAGCAGGACTGCGCTCGCCCCGCGCCGGGCCGCGAGGCGCTCGATCACCGTGGCGGTCCGCTCGGGAAACCAGCGCCGGCTCGGGCACGAGGAGCCGACGCAGGCAGCCACCAGCGGCTCGGCGAGGCCGGCGAGGAGTCTATCGGCGTCCGCGAGCTCCGCCGGCGTGGCGGCGAGCCCGAAGTCGACGGGCGCCGGCGGCAGCCCGAGGAGATCGGCGAAGGCGAGGAACTGGAGGAGCTTCGAGCGGCCCGGGCCCTGCGGCGGGAGGTGGCGGTTGGCGGCCAGCCAGCTTCCCTCCCGCCCGTCGCGGCGGTGGAAGCCGAGGCGCAGCGGGGCGCCCGAGCATCGGGCGAACAGCGCCGTCTTCGCGCTCCGGCCGAGGTCGAGCGCGACGTCGTAGGCGCCGGCGCGGAGGCGGGAGAGGAACGGCGGCACGGCACGGAGACCGGCCGGCCGGTCGAAGACGAGCACCTCGTCGAGCCACGGGTGCCCGGCGAGCAGCGGGGCCGCCGCCGGCTCGACCACCCACCCGATCCAGCTCTCCGGCCGGGTGCGCCGGATGCGACCGAGGAGCGGCAGGGCGCGCACGACGTCACCGAGGGCGCCCGTGAGCACGATCAGCAGACGCATGGCTCTCCACCGGCCGCGTCGTAGGCGGCGCGGAAGGCGCGCGCATCTTCGGGCCCGGCGAGCGCACCCTCGGGGTCGAGCTTGGCGAGCGAGCGGGCGAGCCGCCGCAGGTTCCGCCGCCGGGCCGCCGGCGCCGGCCCGAGCGGTCCGCCGGACATACGGGCGCGGTCGAAGTCGACGAGCGCCGCGGCGGCGCCGGCGGGGCCCGGGTGCACGAGGATGTTGGTCAAGTTCAGATCGGCATGCGAGATGCCGGCCGCGTGGAGCGTCGCGACGGCGGCGCCCGCGCTCGCGGCGAGCGCCCTCCGCGCCGCCGGGGTGCCGGCCGTCCGCAGCGCCTCGAAGAGCGTCTCAGCGCCCGCGATCTCGGCGGTGACGAGCGCGCCCCGGTAGGCGAGCCGCCCGTCGACGCGCGCCGCGAGCACCTCGGCCGCTGCCACGCCGCGGCGGCGGGCCTCGGCCGTGATCGCCAGCTCGCGCAGCGGCCGCGGGCGCAGCCCGAGGTAGGTCTGCCGCACGGCGCGCGCGACGAGCCCACCTCGCCGGTAGAGCCGGACGACGGCGCGCACGCCGCCGGGCAGCGCGACGCGGTAGGCCGCCCCGCGGCCCGCGGCGATCGGCTCCGCGCCGGCCGGGAGCACGAGCGAGGGGGCCAGGAGCCACGAGCCGAGCAGCGGCACGAGGTCATCGCGGATCGCAGCGCGGACCGGGGCCGCGCCGAGCAGCGTGTAGCCCGCGGGCAGCCTCACGCCCCGCCCTCCCCGCGCCTTTCCCAGAGCTTCGCCTGGACGACGAAGGCGCGATAACCCGCCAGCACGGCCGCGATCCAGCGTCCCCAGCCGACCGGCCCGCCGCGCGCGGCCAGTACGGGGACGGCAGCCGCGAGCGGCGCGACGGCGAGCGCCCAAAAGCGCGGCCGGCCGCCGAGCGCGTCGAGGAGTGCCGCGAGCGCCGCCGCGTCCGCGTCGAGCGCCTCCACGGCCTCCTCGAGCGACGCCGCCTCCTCCACCACGAGCCGCGACGCAACGCGGCCCACCTGCGCCCCCGGGGCGCCGAGGGCGAGCGAGGCGCCCGCACCGACATGCAGCCGCGCGGTGTCCCGTCGCGCCAGACGGATCGGCGCGCGCGGCAGCCTGAGGGTCACGCCGCGCAGCTCGAGGGCGCGGCCGATCCGGTAGGCGGCGGCGCCGGAGGTCGTGGCGTCGACGATCGCCGCGGCGAGCTCGGGCGCGGCCACTTCGTCCTCGCCGAGGAGGAGGAGCCAGCGCGCGTCGGTGGCGTCGGCCAGATCGAGCACGCTCTCGAGCCGGCGCACGGCGGGCGGCAGGGTCGCAGCGTCGATGCGGCCCGCCGGGTCGATCACGACCCGCTCGCCGGCCCAGGCGACGCTGCCGAGCGCCCGCGCCAGGCGGGCACCCCCATTGGCGCCGAGCACCATGGCGGCGACGTCGGCCGCGCCCGTCATGGGCGGCCGCGGGCAGCGAGCGCGGCACGGGCGGCGGCGAGCACGGCGGCCGGCTCGACCAGGTGCATGCAGTCCTCGGTGCCGCGCGGGCAGCGGCGGCCGCCGTGCCGGGCGCAGGGTCGGCAGGCAAGGTCGGCCCCGAGCACCGTGTGCGCGGAGCCCCAGGGCCCGTAGCCGAGCGCCGGCGTCGTCGCGCAGAACACGGCGACCACGGGAACGCCGCGGGCACAGGCGACGTGCATGGGCGCGCTGTCGTTGGCGATGAGGAGCGCGAGCCGGTCGATCACCGCCACCAGCGTCGCCACGTCGGTGCGCCCGGCAAGCCCGACCGCTCGCCCACCGCTCGCCGCCCGGATCGCCTCGACCAGCGGCCGGTCGGCGGCGCTGCCGAGCAGCACGCACCGGGCGCCGTCGGCCTCGAGCGCCGCGGCGACCGCCGCGAAGCCGGCGGGCGTCCATCGCTTCGTCGCCCACGCCGAGCCGGGGGCCAGCCCGACGAGCGGCGCGGGGCCCGCCGGCAGCAGCGCCGCGGCGCGCGCCGCTGCCTCGCGGTCGACGGCGAGGTGCAGGCGCGGGGCGTCCGCAGGGCCCGGCCCGAAGGCGTCGAGCAAGGCCAGGTTGCGCTCCACGTCGTGCCGCCGGCGATCGCGCGTCACGCGCACATGGTAGAAGAAGGCGCCGCGGCTCTCGCGGAACCCGATGCGCCGCGGAATGCGCGCCGCCGCGAGCACCAGCGCCGTGCGGAGCGAACGATGCGGCGAGACGGCGAGCTCGAAGCGCTCGCGCCCGAGGCGCCGCGCGGTGCGGAGGAGCCCGCGGAGCCCGCGGTCGCGACCCCGCTTGTCGTCGATCAGCACGTCATCAACGTCGGGATGGCCCTGGAGCAGCGGCGCCGCCTCGGGCCGCACGAGCACCGAGAGGCGCCGCGGCGCCAGTCGGGCATGCAGCGCCGACACGAGGGGCGTGGTCAGCACCACGTCGCCGAGGAAGCTCGTCTGCGCCACGAGCAGCGCGGGGCCAAGCCGCCCCTGGGTCCCGCCGTCCGGCCGCGGCGGCCCGGGCGAGCCGCCGTCGAATGGCTCACTCGAGCCGCTCGGCTTCATCGATGAGCATGATCGGGATGTCGTCCTGGATCCGATAGCGCAGCTTGCACGCCCCGCATATGAGCGCGTCCTGCGCCTCGGTCAGGACCACCTCGCCCTTGCACTGCGGGCAGGCGAGGATCTCGAGCAGCTCCTTGCTGATGGCCATGGGCCGTCGTCCTCCTTTTCGGGACCGTCTAGCGTCAATCCCCCCGCAAGTACAATTGCCTTGGGGTTCCTTTCGGCCGGGCCTCGGAAACCGGCTGCCTCGAACACGAGGCGCTCCGGGGGCCACGAGGGATATCGTGTCGACACGAAGCGACCGCCCGAGTCGCGACGTCCGGCGCTCGAGCCACCACTCGAGGGATGGCGTCGGCTCCGGGTCGGCGGCTACCGGATCGTCTTCAACTACGGGAAGTGAGATGC